>NZ_LZPJ01000102.1:0-22938 GCF_001729365.1 Acinetobacter sp. YK3 | reverse complement strand
ACCCAATGCAACACCCTTTTCCAAATTTATTTGAATTATCTTATCGAGTGTTTATTTTTAGAGCAAAATTACATTTTTTCTTATATTTTTCGACCGAATTTGTTTTAATACGATAAGAACAATTAAACTGTACTCTTGATATCTATGTTTTGCGTTAAGTGACGCAATCATTTTAATGACTGTATTTCGCTCTCACAGCGATTAAGGACTTATATGCATTACTCGAATTTTATCTTGCTTGGGTTGTTAACTGCTGGAGCTTGTTCATCAGTATTCGCTCAAGAGACTCCAAATGAGTCTGCCGCTCAATCTGCTACGCCGCAACCACAGGCTATGGCTGAGCAAAAGGTTTCAACGATTCAAGCAATAAAAGATTTAAAGCATCTCACCAAGAATGATTTAAAAGTAAATGCTAATGCTGCACAACCTGATGCAGTTAAAGATCCTTTACAGCCATTGAATCGCCAGATTTATGCATTTAATGACATGTTAGATCGTAACTTATTAAAGCCAGTTGCAATTCAATATGTCGCAAAAGTTCCTGAACCTGTTCGTAGCCCTTACCGTCAGTTCCGCAAAAACCTCGGTGAGCCATGGAATGCAGTTAACCAGCTGATTCAAGGTCGTCCAGCACGTGCTGCTCAAACTTTAGGACGTTTTACTTTAAATACCCTTACAACTTTAGGTTTTGCAGATCCTGCACGACGTTTAGGATTGTCAACTGAAGAAGAAAGCTTTGGTGTGACACTGGGTTATTACGGTGTACCTTCTGGCCCTTATGTAATGTTGCCATTCTTTGGCCCAAGTACTTTCCGTGATGGTTTTGGTTTAGCGGCAGATAGTTTTGGGCGTCCACAGAAATATTTATTGGATGATCAGGAAGGTATTTATTGGTCAACCAATGTCTTGCAAGCAGTTGATGCACGTTCACAAATTCTGGATATTGAAGAAAGTCTAAAAGGCGATAAATATTCAATGATCCGTGACTTCTATTTACAACGTAAGGCTTTCCAGATCGCAGAGAAGCGTGGCGACTCTGATGATGTTTCTTTTGTTGGTGATGAAGATGATGTTGACGACTCATCTTCTGATGAAAAGTGATCACATTAAAATAATGTTTTACAAACTTATGTATTGTCAGAGAATTTAAACTCTGGCAATACTATGTTATAGATCATCTTTCATCTACGATGAATCAAAAATGATCATACAAAGGATTGACTATTCATCTATGTATTTCATTCAACCCACACGCTCCATACCCTGTTTAGATCAAGCTTTAACTGAGTTACCAAGTTTGCAGATCATTCAAGTTGATGATCTGGATTTGTATGATCAAACAATTATTGCGATTGCCGATGTACAAGATTTCTTAAAATATCAATGGAAACTGCCGACTGTTGTGCTTGCATTTGAGCACGAAGGCGCAGCTTTGGCTCAGGCATGGGAATTAGGCGCTTTAGCGGGCTGGATTTGGGATAGCTTGCCAAAAAATCCAATTCATTCTTTATTCAAGATCGATGCTCAATATAAACGTAATCAAGATAGTCGCGATTTGCCTTCTGCGGCCGAATTACAAAAACGTTTGTTGCCGAACCCGATTGAGCTCCCCAACTATCAGTTTGAATCGTTCTTTCAACCCTCGGCTTATTTGTCGGGCGACTGGTATGACTATTGGCGTTTAAATGATGAAGAGGTTTTATTCTATCTTGCGGATGTGTCAGGACATGGTGTCACCAGTAGCCTACTCACATCTTGGATGGCAGCTTTTCATGGTCGCTCAAAAACACCTAGTCAATTAATTCAAAAACTGAATGCAATGTTGGTGCAAGAGAATATTGAAAAGCACATCACCATGGTAGCTGGTATTTTAAATCTGGTGACGCATGAAGTGCGTTGGTCTAGTGCAGGACATTACCCGCCTCCAATCATTTTTGAACCGAACCAGCCTCCACAGATTTTAACTACAAGTAGCTTTCCTTTAGGACTCACAGAAGAACTGGAAGTTGAAGAACATCGTTGTGTATTAAGTCGCCATGCGCGGTTTATTGTTTGTTCAGATGGTGCGCTTGAACCCTTCGATGGCGGCCTGAATGATCAATTCAATCAACTGGTGGAACACTTGCAAAATGATTCCTTTAAAGCCCCAGATCACGTGGCTGATGACATTGCAATTCTAAGTCTCCGCCGAATGAATTAATTTAAATATCAAAAACTTAATTAAATCTAGACCTCCGACCACTTGTGTCTGGAATATCACTATGGGATAATTTTATATCCTTTCTCTGAAAATGGCATTTATATGTCAACAGGTCATGTTGAATATGCAAGTTTGAACGGAACGCATATTTTCAAGCTTATTGGCGAAGTGCGTGCTCACTCTTGTATAAGTCTAGACAAACTGCTCAACCGAATTGAACAACAGCAAAATGTTGTTGGTGCAATCGTTGACTTAACTGAAACCACGTTTATTGACAGTACCGTTTTAGGCATTCTGGCAAAACTGGGTTTAAAGCTAAAGCAAGTTCATCAGATCCAAGCAGTCATGCTGTCAACAAATCCAGATATTACAACCTTAGCCAACAGTATGGGGCTAGGACAGGTATTTGTGATTTTAAATTACTGTGGTGATCCGAGTGTATGTACTTTGGAGCTTACCGATGAACATGTCACTCATAGTGCCATGCTCAATACTGTGCTCGATGCACATAAAACGTTGATGCGTTTAAACGAAAATAACCAGAATATGTTTGAACCTCTGGTTAAACAATTGCAAAAAGAACAAGATTGCCTCAATCTCGATGCACATAAACAAAACGCTTGATCACTCAACCTGATATCGCGGCGCCTATATGACTTTACTTTCTGTTGCACAAATGAACTCCCAAAATGATATCGAAGCAAATTTCGATGTCATTGAATCATTAATTCAACAGAGTAAAGCTCAGGCTGCTGAGCTCATCGTGTTACCTGAAAACTTTGTCTGCTTTGCTGCGGGTAAACAACGTGAAACCGCAGCTCAATTCGAGAGTATTCAAAAACGATTAGAGCAACTGGCGCATCGCTATCAAATCTGGATAATTGCGGGCACGCTCCCATGCCCTTTCCGTCCAGATGGTTCAATCATTCAGGATGGTCGGGTTCGAACCGTCAGTTTATGTATTAGTCCTGAAGGTACAGAAGCTCGCTACGACAAAATTCATTTATTTGATGTGCAAGTCAGTGATGCAGTCGGCGGTTATCAGGAGTCTAAATTCTTTGAACCTGGTGATCAGGTCGTCGTTGCCAAAACACCTTTTGGTAACATCGGTCTGATGGTCTGCTATGACTTACGCTTTCCAGAACTGGCTTTAACCTTACGTCAGCAAGGTGCCAATATTTTAACGGCCCCTGCTGCATTTACCTATACAACAGGACAGCTTCATTGGCAGTTGCTGCTGCAAGCACGTGCCATGGATAGCCAATGTTATGTTTTAGGTGCTGCTCAGCAAGGCTGGCATGGTGAAAAACGTCAAACTTGGGGACATGCAGGAATCACGGATAGTCGTGGACAGTTGCTTCAAATGATCGAAACTGAAGGTCATGATCTAATCACCAGTGCATTTGATCTTGAAGAACAAAATGCAATTCGTACCTCTATGCCACTGATGCAACATCGCAAACTCATCAATTATTAAAAATGAAACGCGATCAGCTTTTTTAATCGCAATTTTGCACAAAATATCAGCAATAGAATACATTCTGACCGTCTTGGTCAATTTTTACCAATGTACCATTTCTAGATTCATGATTTAATACAATTTATTGATCATCATAGAGCAAAGTCGAATGATTTTGGGATATGCATGATGTAACATCATCAACTCATTCTTATTAAGCTTTGTTCATGTTTAGATTTATCGCTGCTTTGTTTTTTTTGGGGGCCACCGTACCACTTCATGCCACAACCGTTGATGCAAATACGGATGAATCGGCTGCTTCAACAACAGTGTTATCTACACCACAGAATTTATCCCTGAATGCTTTTGGTCAATGGATTATTGGCTGGGGAACAGGCCCAGAAGGTGCCAGACAACGTCTCGATAATATTCGACGTGAAGATGTTGCAGTGATTAAGCAAAAAGGCACCACCCTAGACATGATTCAGGCTTGGCAGAAGCATTTTGAACTTGAAGCAGAAAATAACCTTAGCAACCCGACAGCGCGTTATCGTGCCCGTCTCATGAAAAAAATTGCCGATCTCTGGTAACAGACACATTAAATTTATTATCTAGCACTGGCATAAGTCTTATCACTTATGCTTTTTTGTTTTGGGCACACAATAAAAATGAGATCTGCCAGATTAATTTATTACCCCAAATAGCCAACCTTTATGATTCAAGCGATTCGTATTTATGTCCCTTTAACAATGTGAATTGGCATAACTAATCATGCCCTACACTCATATATAAAACACCTACAAAACATAGAAACTCCCCTACACATATCACGACCAAAGATGGCAGGATCTATAACGTTTGCTGACTTGTATTTTAATTTAGATCCAGTACGATCAAATTGCATTCAATAATCTTCAGGAAGAATAATCATGTCATTAGAAAAAGTGGTTTATCGTGCAAAAGCAAAAGCAACAGGCGGTCGAGATGGCCGTGCAACCTCTTCTGACGGCGTTTTAGATGTAAAACTCGGTGTACCGAAAGAAATGGGCGGTGCTGGCGGTGAAGTGACCAACCCAGAACAGCTCTTTGCTGCTGGCTATTCTGCATGCTTCTTGGGTGCAATGAAGTTTGTTGCAAACCGCGATAAGTTTAATATCAGCAAAGATGCCTATGTAGAAGGTGAAGTCGGAATTGGTCCAATTCCAACGGGTTTTGGTATTGAAGTCACTTTAAATGTTTATCTGATCGGAATGGAACAAGCTGAAGCAGAACAATTGGTTGCTGCTGCACATATTGTTTGCCCTTATTCAAATGCGACCCGCAACAATATTGATGTGAATTTTAATATTGTGACTGCTGAATAATTTTAGCAACCATAAAAAAAACAGCATGCGATCTGCATGCTGTTTTTTATTTCAAGGCTTAAATTTATTCTTCCGCAGCTTCATTGGTGACACGAAGTACTTCTTCCAATGTCGTTTTGCCAGCTAAAACTTTCAATAAACCATCATCTCGAATTGAAGCAGCATGACGCCGCGCATGATTTTCCAATTCATACTCAGCCGCATTGCCATGAATCAAACGGCGCATCGACTCATCGACTGGCACGATTTCATAAATTGCAGTTCGACCGCTAAAGCCGACATGTGAACATTTTTCACAGCCCTGTGGTTCAGGCAATTGCATATATTCATCCACTTTAAGATGCTGGAAAACCTGACGCTCAAAATCATCCGCCTGACGCCAAGTCACACAATGCGGACATAAAGTACGAACCAGACGCTGTGCAATCACACCAATTAAAGAGCTCGCCAAGAGGAAAGGCTCGATCCCCATATCCTTTAAACGTGTTACCGCACCAATCGCAGTATTGGTATGCAGTGTGGAAAGTACCAAGTGCCCCGTTAACGAAGCTTGAACCGCAATTTCAGCAGTTTCCAAATCACGAATCTCACCGACCATGACCACATCTGGATCTTGACGCAACATCGCCTTCAACGCACGCGCAAAGGTCATATCTACTTTGGTATTGACCTGAGTTTGTCCAATCCCTTCCAGTTGATATTCAATTGGATCTTCGGCTGTCAGAATATTACGGGTATTGTCATTCAGATCAGACAATGCGGCATACAAGGTTGTGGTTTTACCCGAACCTGTTGGGCCAGTCACCAGAATAATGCCATGTGGACGATGAACCAGTTGGGTTAAGCGCTCATAATCATTTTTCATCAAGCCCAAATGGGTCATATTTAAACGCCCTGCCTGCTTGTCCAGCAAACGCATGACCACACGTTCGCCATGCGAAGAAGGCAAAGTCGAAACACGTACATCCACTTCACGTCCAGCAAGGCGTAATGAAATACGACCATCTTGTGGAATTCGCTTTTCGGCAATATCCAGTTTCGCCATGACCTTGATACGAGATACCAAGAGCGGTGCCAGCTCACGACGTGGCTGAACGATCTCACGCAACTGACCATCAACACGTAAACGTACTGACAGTTTTTTCTCAAAGGCTTCAATATGAATATCTGAGGCACTGACGCGAATTGCTTCCGATAATAAGGCATTGATTAAACGAACAATCGGTGCATCATCTTCCTGATCCATCAAATCTTCGGCTTCAGGCACCTGATCAGCCAGACTCAGTAAATCAGGATGATCTTCCAGTCCTGCTGCAACTTGCTGCGACTCGCCTGTATCGCCCGCATAACTGGAACTGAGTAAGGCATGAAACTCTTGATCACTACACAATTGATCGTGAGCAGATTTCCCCAGAATTCGACGCGCTTCCTGCAACGCAATACGCGCAGTGTCCTTGCGTCGTACAATAAAAATTTGATCACCTTCATAGCGCAATAAAACGCCATGTCGCTTCGCAAAACTATAAGGAATTTGTATTTGTTTAAGTATTTGCATCACACAAATAATGATAAGAGAAAGTATTGAGTGTACTCTAAGCAGATTACAGCGTGAAGTCTGTTTAGCATACTCACAAAGGAATTTTGCATCTTGTCTCAAAATAATCAATTTGAAGTACCACCTTCCAATACTTTGAAATGGTGGGGTGAACAACAATTCGAACTTCAACAGGCCAAAGCTTGGCAATTCGGTTCATTGCTCTTTCGTCTGACTCGCGGCATTAAAGAATGGCGTCTTGAATATCATCGTCCTCAGTTTCAGCATGACTACGAACAACAGTGGCGAATATTGAACGATATTGAATTTGCCATGCCGCCTCCAGCTAAAATTGAACGCTACATGTTTCATAAAACCAATAGTACGTTTCATTTAATGCCGCGTCTGGCTGATCGTTCAGTGGTGATTCGACCTGTAGATCCGATTTATATTCCAGCGGGTCAGCGCGGAACCTTATATATCAGCACACCATTGTGGATCGCAGGTCTGGTGGATGGGCTTTCTGAACCGCTTTTTGATATCCCAGTCATTCAACCGAAAGACACATGGTTTGGTAAAGACCCACAAAATGGTGAGATTTGCTACGCCACTTCAGTCGACGGGCGTATCGATTTGAACCTACTTAAACCACGTGCTTTCCGAGCGGTCACGCCAATTGAGTTTCACAATACCAGTCATCATCAATTGCGCTTTGACCGTATGAATGTGCCTGTGCCTGCCCTGCCATTATTTTATAGTGAAAGTACAGGGCGCTTATGGACCTCGCAAATCAAAGTCTATTACGAAGGCACAGATCATCCTGCAAGAATTCGCATTGAAAACAAAACCCCGACTCAGGCAGGTGAAGTCACCTATGTACATCCCCCTCGAGCCCCCGGTAGCACCTTATTCAATATGTTTGATTCATTCTTCTAAGGGGTTGCCATGCCGAATTCAAATATTCCAAAAGATGTTGCTGGCAGCCTGACCAGTGTTTTTACCAACATTAATTTTGAGCGCCTCAGCGAAATCGTGGTTGCCATTATTTTATGTTTTATCGGCTTCCTGATAGCGCGACTGGTCTCCAATGCCTTTATCCGCACCATTGGTAGCCGTTTTAATGCACATCAACGCCTATTATGGCGTCGAGGCATTTTTTACTTTATTTTCTTGCTGTTCATCATGACCAGTTTAAGGGAAGCTGGTTTTAAACTGAGTGTCTTTCTCGGTGCAGCGGGGATCTTGACGGTCGCTTTGGGTTTCGCCTCTCAGACTTCTGCAACCAACTTGATCAGTGGCTTGTTCCTGATTGGTGAAGGTTCCTTTGAAGTCGGTGATACCATTCAAATTACCTTGATTCGAGGTCAAACCATTGAGGGTGAAGTCATTTCAATTGACTTACTCTCAGTCAAACTTTTGACGCTGGATAATGTTTATATTCGCTTGCCGAACGAACAACTGATTCGAACGCCCGTGATGAACTTATCCAAATATCCGATACGGCGTATCCCGATTACGCTCGCGATTAATTTCCATGAAGATATCATCAAAGTTCGCCAAGTCTTGTTAGATGTGGCAGCGAAATATCCACTGGTGATGGATGACCCGAAAGCCACGGTCACTGTTACTGCGTTTAGGGAATCTTCAATTGAGTTGTTATTTGCAGTGTGGTGCCGTCAGGAAAATTCACTCAAAGTCCGCGATGAAATGCAGGAACGGATTCGTAATGGCTTTCTGGAAAATGAGATCGAAATTCCAGTACCGAAGATGGGTCTGATTGATCGACCGCTACCCTTGGAAAATGATGAAATCGATCAATATGCCAATCAGAAAGAACTGAAAAAAGACGAGAAAGAAAGATAATTAGCTTTCTTTCTTGGTCTCACTTAGCGCAGGTGGCAACGGTGCCAAATAAGCAATCACCAGCATCACCGCCCCCGAACCGATAAACGAAATCACGCGGGTTAAAGTGCCACTTTGCGATAAGTCCAATAACAACAGTTTCATGACCACAATTCCCAATAAAGCCGCACCGACAAACCAGATTTGGCGGATGTGGCGGCGACTGGAAAAAGTCATGAGAACGAAGGCTAAAATAACCCATAGCAATGTCAAACTGAGTTGCACATCGCCATTTGACCAAATTGCAGTCCCCCAGAATGGTGTTCCTAGATAATGATGCATGGCACGCACCACCACACTACTCAGCACCAATAGACCAATCAAAATCGTGGTCACTTTAAAGCCCCATTCTATCGAACGCTCTGCACTAAAGTCATGATGATAAATAATCCAGATCAGACCGAAGAACATCAATAAAGACAGGATATCCGTTAGGTTAAGCAGCGGTAGAACATAATATTGCTGTGCAGAATATAGATCTAGACTGACCAATACCAGCCAGACTAAGGTTAGGCACCAGATCGGAACCTGATGGAGCAACTGGGTTTTATTCGATATAAATCGCCAAATACTATAAATGACTGGGACAATCGCAAGCGCAACAAGTGGCATGATTGGGAAAATAGCCAATCCAATACTGGCAAGACTGAGCCAAAGCAAAGCTGACCACAGCATGAGCGACGCTTTAGATGTGTGAGCACTCAAACTGGTTAGTATTAACGTCATCGTAATCGAAGCCACAGCAAAGCTGATCTGATTTAAGCTACTCGACCAGTGCCAAACGGCATACACATTTTGAGCAAAACTTTCCGCGTAGAGCAAAGCTAATAAGCCAGCCAATAAGATCAGTTGTACATTGCCCCACTGCAATCGTGATTTAACATGTACCGCCAGACTAAACAGTGCCAGTAATATTGCTGCAATCGCAAGATAAGGACTTAGCCCATGCTGTTGCCATTGCATGAATTCAACAGCCGCAATTGCTCCGGAATATAAACCAAGTGCTAGAAATACGCCGCTCAGCATCCGCGCACTAAAGTACTTTTCAACTTCCTGATAATGCAACAAGTAAAAAGCCGAAATAAATTGTGCTAAAGCAAAAATTGCGGTGCTTAAAATCGGGAAATGATCATTTGACCAGACCTGAAACAGTAATGCTACCGAACTGAGCAAGACCAGTGCGACGCCCACATAACGACTTAAACGGTATCGCTCAGTGACGCCCCAAACGATTAATGCCGTGCCTTGAATCACCCAGCCAGTTGAAGTCCAATGTGCACCTTTGGCCAATGGGAAAATCAATGCAACAAACACCACCGCAAGGATAAAGAAACTTTTGGCCAAGATTGATAATTGTGGATGCTGACGTTTAATCCAGAGATTTAAAGCAATATAAGTCGCAGCAAGTGCAACAGCACCCCAAGTAAGAGCTGAGGTTGAGTTATGCATTAAATAAGCATGTAAGGAAAAGCCCAATACAGGCACACTAAAGATCAGACCGACATCTAAAATCGGCTGTAAGCGCTCAGATGTCGGATCTGTTTGTTGCTGCTGGTTTTGAGCACGTAGCATCAATTGGCTATAACGAATACTGAGCCAGATGAATAAAGCCATATGCAACCACAGGATCATATCCAAGGTATTAAACTGCGCTGAATTTGCATAAATTCCGATGGTCGAACCACCAATAAACATGGTGGCGAAAAATGCAATCTGATGCAGGATTTTCCAAGGTTGAATAAAGTTCAGCGCTGCCACAGCCAAATTAATGACAAAGTAATAGCCAAACAGGAAAATCACATCAGGATGATTTTGTGGAATCACCAAAGGTGCAAGATAAGCCATGGTCAATGCCAACATGGCTAAATACAGGGCTTGTTGCTTTAAACTCAGATAAACTGTGACTAATAATAAAATCACAAATAAAATACTGGCAGTCGTTAAGCTGGCAATTACGGCAAAATGATGAGAGAAAATCAGCGTCAAGAAAATGACGGCTAACCCTACGCCTTGTAACGCAACTGCAAATAATTGATTTTTCTTTTGTAGTAAATAACCTGCAATCGTCGTCACTGCCCCTGCACTGGCAATAAAACCCAGCTTCACACCAAGACTGAGTTGCCAATGTTCACTGGCAAAACGTAATAATAAAACCACACCGACCATGAGTACGGCGACAGCAACACGAAGAATTGGATTGCCGTGCATCATCCAATCCAGCGCAGGCTGCCACCAACTCGGTGTTTTAGGCTCAACGGCTTGAGTAACTGGAGTCGAAGTCTGTCCCAATGTTGCTTGAGCTGATGAAGTCTCTTGATGCATCCATTCGGGATGCTGCTCGGGTTGAATAGAATGTGAGGAAGCTGTAGCTGTGGGAATCGTTTCAATCTTCTGATCAGGATGGCTCTGCTGTAAGTGAGCGAAGCTCCCCTCTCCACTCTGATGTCGCTGAGTCGCGTCATGCTCCAAATGTAACAAACGGGTTTGAAAGGCACTGATCGTTTGAATCAGGCACAACAGCAATACCAATAAAGCGCCGCCAGCCAGCCACATCCAGGTATTGGCATAGGCAAATAGCGCGACGAGCGCCGCACCATATATCACAACTTTTTGTACGCCAATACCCGCTGTCTGTGCAAAATTATTCGGCATTGCCTGTTCAAGTTGCAGCAAGCGCTGATGAATCTCAGACAGAATGTGCACAATAACAACGGTCAGCCCAATCGTCGCTGCAATAACAGTCGCATGCCATTTAAATGCAACCGCGCAAGCAAGCAGCACCGTCAAAGCAATCAGGACAAAAACCATTCCCTGTTTGTCTTTTTTATACATAGACTTATATCAATTATGACAGCTTCATTGCTGGTATCTTACTTGATCACTGCATAAGCAGGTATTTTCACATACAAAATACTGCAAATCTTAAACGACAAATCCAGCCGTACTCATCCGCGTTCAGATAAGACAGCCACGGCTTTTTCACGTAAAATACCGACTAATTTATAATTAGGATTTGCGCAATGCCACCTTTTGTCTTGGTTGACGGGTCTTATTTCTTATTTCGTGCTTTTCACGCTTTACCGCCATTAACGACGTCTACTGGCTTACATACCAATGCAATACGTGGTGCAATTTCAGCAATCCAGAAATTGATGCGTCGTACCCAACCGACTCACATGGCTGTCATTTTCGATACACCAGAGCCAACTTTCCGTCATAAGTTATCACCGATCTATAAAGGTGATCGTCCAAGTATGCCTGAGGAATTGTCTCAACAAATTCCTTACTTACATGCTTTGATCAGAGCACAAGGTATTCCGTTGTATAGTCTTCCCGGTGCGGAAGCAGATGACATTATTGGAACATTAACCAAACGCGCTTTGGCAGAAGGTCATCATGTCCTGATTTCGACTGGTGACAAGGACATGGCACAGCTGGTTAATGAGCACGTCAAACTGGAAGACAGCTTTAAAGAACGTGTTTTAGATGAAGCGGGTGTGTTCGAGAAGTTCGGGGTACATCCAAATCAGATCATCGATTACCTGACCCTGATGGGCGATGCTTCTGACGGAATTATGGGCGTACCAGGAGTCGGCGCGAAAACAGCGGCGAAACTGTTAAATGAATACGGTACATTGAGCAATATCATTGCCAATGCCAATCAGTTGAAAGGCAAAATCAGCCAGAACATTAAAGATAACGTAGAGAACATCAAGATTGACCATCAATTGGCAAGTATTGTTTGTGATCTTGATCTGGCTTTAGATTGGCATGACCTTAAACTCACCAATCCAAATGTAGACCAGTTACGTAATCTCTATACTGAGCTCGAATTCCGTAACCAGTTACAATCGCTGGATCATCCCAATAATCCAAACAGTTCAGCTTATCAACAGACATCACAAAGTATTGCCAAAGCTGAGCAAAAAACTGAGCAAGTGGTTGTTGAAGATCATGCCAGCCTGTCTAGTCAGGATGATCAACTCGGTACAGCAACTTACCATACAGTGCTGAGCCAACAGGACTGGGATGTGTTATTGCAACGTATGCAGCAAGCAGATCATTTTGCGATTGATACGGAAACCACCAATCTGGATTACCGCTTTGCTGAGCTGGTCGGTTTCTCGGTCGCATTTGATGCCAATGATGCTTACTATGTACCTGTTGCACATGATTATGAAGGTGCACCAGAACAACTGAATCGTGAACAGGTTCTGGCTCAAATCAAACCGATCCTTGAAAATGAACAAGTGAAGAAAATTGGTCATCATTTAAAATATGATGCTCATATCTTTGCCAATCACGGTATCACCATTCAAGGCTGGTATTTCGATACCATGCTTGCTTCATATGTGTTGAATGCTGCTGCAACACGACATGGCATGGATGATGTTGCCCGTCTTTATCTCAGCCATTTGACCACGACTTTTGAGCAAATCGCAGGTAAAGGTGCTAAGCAAAAAACCTTTAATCAAATCAAACTTGAAGTGGCAGCCCATTATGCCGCTGAAGATGCGCATGTTACCTATCGTTTATATGAAGTGCTCGCAGCAAAACTGAAAGCGCATCCTGAACTGGTGAATATCCTGCATAACATTGAGATGCCAGTTGCTCGCGTGCTCACAGGCATGGAAGAAGATGGTATTAAGCTGGATCATCAATTCCTCGATCAACTCAGTGTTGAGTTTTCAGAAACGATTCAAACGCTTGAAGCTCAAGCAGCAGAACTGGCGGGCGAAGCTTTTAATGTGGCATCACCTAAACAGGTTGGTGAAGTCCTGTTTGAAAAGCTTGGACTCAAAGGTGGTAAGAAAACAGCTACAGGTCAATACAGCACCAGCGAAAGTATCCTTGAGAAAATTGAGCATCCTTTAGCAGAAGTGATCTTAGAACATCGCGGTTTGGCGAAACTCAAAAACACCTATACAGATCGCCTGATCGTACAGTCGAATGATACCACCCATCGTGTGCATACCAGCTATCATCAAGCTTTAACCGCGACAGGTCGTTTGTCTTCAACTGATCCAAACCTGCAAAACATTCCAATCCGTACCCCGATTGGTCGTCAGATTCGTAAAGCCTTTATCGCACCTGAAGGTCGTGTGTTATTAGCTGCCGATTACTCACAAATCGAATTGCGTTTAATGGCACATTTCTCTCAAGATGACGCCTTAGTTCATGCCTTCCAGCAAGGTCAGGACGTGCACCGTCGTACTGCTTCCGAAGTATTGGGTATTGATATTGAAGATGTCACCAATGATCAACGTCGCCAAGCCAAAGCGGTCAACTTTGGTCTGCTGTACGGGATGTCTGAATTTGGTTTAACCCGTCAGCTTGGCTTTACCCGTGAAGAATCTCGTAGCTATATCGCACGTTACTTCCAGCGTTATCCGGGCGTACTGGACTATATGGAACGTACCCGCCAGATCGCTCGCGAACAAGGCTTTGTCGAGACGATTCTCGGCCGTCGTTTGTATACACCAGACATTATGGCAACCAATAAAATGATTAAGCAGGCAGCCGAACGTGCAGCAATTAATGCGCCGTTACAAGGCAGTGCAGCAGATATTATCAAGCTTGCCATGATTGCAGTCGATAAAATGTTGCCGAAAGATCAAGCCAAGCTGTTATTACAGGTACACGATGAACTTGTATTTGAAGCGGATGCAGCAATTGCAGATGAACTTTCAAAACAAATTGCGGAAGTGATGCAATCTGTATTGCAAATTTCTGTGCCATTTGTGGTTGAAGTAGGTCAAGGACTAAACTGGGACGCTGCGCACTAAGCCAGCCCTCAGCTCATAAAAACATAATGTTTCTTGCAGACAGGGGATTAACTCCCCTGCGCTACAAGAACACGAATAATAAAGAATACCCGATAAAAACTAATCCGCATAGGAGAAAGGAATGCAATATGTCCTTTAATCAAGTTCAATTTAACCGTTACCATTCCATTGATTCATTACGTTTTATTTCCATTTTTCTGGTGTTATTACATCACTTTAATATTCCTTATAAATTGTTTGATACTTCCATCAATTTTCAAATTTTTGGAGAGAATATCACCACGCTTTTGGCCCGGAATGGAAATTATGGCGTCACCATGTTCTTTGTCATCTCAGGCTACCTGATCACCTCACATAGCCTTAAACGTTGGGGATCTCTAGCCCAGATCAATATTCGGGATTTCTATATTTCAAGATTTTCTCGCATTATGCCCACCATGATTTTACTCATCTGTCTGGTGAATCTTCTTGGTGCGTTTGAGCTAAAACCCTTTATGACCCAAGCGCCTAATGAGATCATCGTTGCGCAATCCACTGTCAATCTGGCGGCCCTCACCTTTTGGATGAATATCCTGATTATTGAAAATGGCTGGGTCAACTACGTCTTGGGTGTCTTATGGTCGTTATCGGTTGAAGAAGTCTTTTATTTAAGCTTCCCACTGGCTGCATTGTTCTTCAGAAAACAAAGTTTATTTGTCGTGGTCTGTATCGGTCTGATTCTATTCGCGCCATATTTTAGGTTCTTACATTATAGTGAAGAAAGTGGGGCTTATTTATACCATTACTTTTCCAGCTTTGATGGCATTGCTTTTGGCTGTCTCGCTGCCCTGCTTGCCCCGAAGCTGATCCTTCAGCCTAAAGTCTGGTCAGCACTAAAAACGATTGCAATTGCAGTTATGCTGTTCATCTATTTTTCAGGATCGATTAAAGAAAATTGCATCTGGGGAATCAGCTTATTTGCATTTTCCACCGTGATCGTGATTCTGACAAATGTCGCCAATGAACAGAAAAATTCAACATCTTCACATTTTGATTGGGTCAGAAATATCGGTAAGAATAGTTATGAGATTTATTTATTTCATCTCATCATTCTGGGTTTCTTTAAATTGTTTTATACACCAGCCTTGACTGAAGGTAACATTAAACTGTTGTTATTATTGATCTACTTTATTCTGGCAATTGTCCTAGGGGGTTGGATTGCACGCTACTTTTCCAATCCACTCAACCAAAGCATAAGACAACGCTTGATCAAGAAATAAAAAATGGGCATTACGCCCATTTTTTATTGAATCAAACTTGCTTAAAGACCTGTTAACAGAACTTTAGCTGCTTCATTCATCAAGATCTCAGCAACATATAAAGCCAAGAACGCCAAAATTGGAGAAAGATCAATCATTCCCATATTTGGCATGATACGACGGAAAGGAGCTAGCAATGGTTCAGCCAGCTCCTGAATCACTTCAATATACGGTGAACGTGTCTGTGTAAACATGACCACCCAACTTAAAATGATGGTCGCAAAAATCAAATAACGACAGAAACGGATCAAGTCCTGAATCATGGTCACAAATGTCGTGATCACCAAATAGACTGCGCTGTGTGGCATCTGTCCAGATAAATACATTAAACCGAACATTTTCAGTAAATAAAGCACCACCAACAAAGCCACTGCCGCTAAATTGACACGCCCCTTGCCGACTGTTGGGAAAATACGACTAAAAATATCTACAATCTTGGTTGCTTTCACTGTCGAAAGTACCACTGGATTGTATGGACTCACTGCCGCCAATTGCATTAAAAAACGGAAAAAGACCAATAAAATTGCAACATTGATCAAAACACCAAAAATTAGCGCAGAACTTGCACCCATAATTGTCTTATCCTACTTAAACCGATTTAGTCTTGTCACTCAGCTCTTGCGCAAGCTCTTGGCTACGCTTCTGAGCTGCTGCAAGCGCTGCTTGAATATTTTGTGAAATCTGCGCACGATCAAACACCTCTAAAGCTGCTTGCGTAGTGCCATTTGGAGAGGTCACATTTTTACGTAATTCTGCTGGAGAATTTGAGCTGGTAATTGCCATTTGCGCCGCACCTAATGCAGTTTGCAAGGTCAATGCAGTTGCAACTTTTTCATCCAACCCCAAGTTTTTACCTGCACGAATCATACTTTCCATCAAATAGAAGAAATATGCAGGACCTGAACCCGATACTGCAGTTACTGCATCAATTTGTGCTTCATTTTCTACCCAGATGGTTAAACCTGTCGCTGCAAGAATTTGACTGGTTAATTCACGGTCTTGTGCATCAACAGCTTCAGAGGCATAAATACCATGCGCACCTGTTTGAACCAAGGCTGGCGTATTTGGCATAACACGGACAATACGCAGACTGCCACCAATCAAATCTGAAATGGTCTGAATCTCAGCACCCGCAATAATCGAGATCACAAGTTTATCTGACAACAAACCATTTAATGGTTGTAATACCGTTGCCAACACTTGCGGTTTTACTGCCAATACGACGACATCTGCATTCTTGATTGCTTCCACATTATCTGTGGTGGTCTGAATCCCTTTTTCTTCTAATACGTGACGAATTTGCTCTACTGGGTCAGAAACGGTAATACGTGTCGTCGGTAAACCACGAGAAAGTAAGCCGCCAATCAAGGCTTGCGCCATATTACCGCCGCCAATAAAACAAATATTTTTATTCAATGCTGTCGCCATGTCCTACTCGTCATATCAAAAAGACTGCTGAAAAGTACAGTCAGAAACTAAACTTGGTTGCCAACCACCCTGCTCTAAATACTCAGATTGCGCCAACCAAAAACCTTTTGGGCTAAAAACCCCAAGCATAACATTATCCACGACTAATATTTGAATTGTATGACGTAACCAAGGCAAAATCTGTGCTTCTTGAATGGCTTTTTTAAGAGGCCAATGTCCAACACGCCCATAAAGATGAATTTTTTCTCCGCCCTGACGTTTGATTAATGTCAACTCACGCCCTAACAGTTGTGCAGAAAGGCCCATGGCTTGCGATTCAATCTTAAATTGTCCAGCAGCAACCTGAATCACTTGTCCCATTTCATACTGTTGAGAAATAATATTTGGAAAGCTTGTTTGCTGTTCCGCATACAATTCATCATGGCTTAAACGGTATAATTTTTTCTGATAACGCGCATAGTAATGCGGGTGAATATGCAAACTTGCCTGCGCATCAGGTTTTGCCCAAATGACTTCATTCTGTAGGCGCTGCACCATATCGTAACTTGGCCGATATTGGTCTTTACCTTTAATCCAGACGGATAACAGTTGTCGTTGCCGCGCTGTTGAAAGCTCAGCCAATTTCGTTAAATCCAGCTCGCGATCCCTTGCACAATGCTGCCAGTCCTGTTTCAACACATCATTTAAGATTTCCGCTGCATCTTGCATCAAATAACTGCTTCGTGCCACAGCCGACTGCATTTTAGGGAAACGGTTTTCTAGCAGCGGCCATAATTGTTCACGGCACCATGCTCGATCATAATGTGTATCGTGATTGGTCGGATCGGTGATATAGTTCAAAGCCAGTTGTTGTGACCACTGTTCAATCTGTTCCCGACTCAAATCTAAAAATGGTCGCCAGATGGTCATATCCTCGCGGATATCAAGCTGTTGCATGGCAGCAAGCCCATTGACACCCGCCCCAGAAAATAGACGCAATAAGAACGTTTCAGCCTGATCTTGCTGATGATGTGCTAAGACAAGAATTTCATTGGATTGTAAGTGTTGCTGATAAGCATGATAACGGGCTTGTCGCGCTTGCTGCTCCAGATTGCCAGTTTCAACCGTGACTTTTTGCAGAATGACAGGAATATTGAGTACTTCAGCTTGCTGTTGGACGAACAATCCCCAGCCTACACTCAGCGTTTGCAGCTGGTGATCGACATAAATGGCACGAATTCGATTTGGGAAAAGTTCAGACATCAGATACAGCAACAGCATGGAATCCATGCCGCCGCTACACCCAATCAGGAATTGAGTTTGTTCAGAAAAATGCTGTGTTTGTCCTAAGACGCGATGCCTAAATTGCTGCTGCCAAACTTCATTAAACGTTGATAACGTGCGTCGCATCGTTCTTGGGCATCCATCGGTTGCAATTCATCTAAAGCTTGCTTTAATACATCTTTCAAATCATGCATGACTTTTTCAGGTTGCAAATGCGCACCTTCACCTTCATCCACGACATATTCAACGATGCCCAAAGCTTGGAGTTTATCGGCAGTTAATGCCAGCGCTTCACTTGCTTGTGCTGCTTTTTCTGCGGTTTTCCATAAAATAGAAGCACAACCTTCAGGTGAAATCACTGAATAGATACTATGCGATAGCATAATCACACGATCTGCTACGCCAATACCTAAAGCACCACCAGAACCACCTTCGCCAAGTACAGTCGCAATCACTGGAACCTTCAAACTTGAAAGTTGCGCCAAGCTGGTTGCAATCGCTTCAGCCTGACCACGCTCTTCTGCACCTACACCTGGGTAAGCCCCCATGGTATCGACAAACGTAAATACTGGTAAATTGAAGCGCTCAGCCATATCAAGTAAGCGCTGTGATTTACGATAACCTTCTGGGTTACACATCCCAAAGTTATGCTGTAACTTTTCACGGGTACTGCGGCCACGGTGCTGACCGACAACCATCACAGGTTGCCCATCAAAACGTGCCAAACCACCAATCATGGCACCGTCATCACCAAATAAACGGTCACCATGAAGTGCATCAAATTCAGTAAAGATTTCACTGACATAATCTAGAAATTGCGGACGTTCAGGATGTCGTGCAATTTGAACCGTAGCCCAAGCCTTGGACTGAGTCGCTTTATTTTTCATAAGTCAAGAATGATCCATAATAATATGGTTAATCAACAAATTTGTCTGACTGAATATTTAACTCAATGTCCCAATGCTTAAACTGCAATTGTTCATCATGCAGGTCAGCAACTAATAAAGGCCATTGTTTAGCATCGCCAGATACGCTTAGTTGCCATTGTTGATCATTTACAACACTGAGTTCAATGGCAGGAAGCATCTGATCACTACGACTATGGTTCAGCAAAACAGCCAGACGAAGCAATAAACAAAGATAAAGTAAATGGCTACCACCGACCTTTAAAACATCATTTTTTGCATCTGCACGTAGCTTGCGACGGTGATGTGAAACCAGATGAGATAAATGGTTTTGATCAATTTGTGAGAAACCAGGAATATCCGAATGCTGCAATAAATACGCGCCATGACGATGATAACCAGCATGACTAATCGCCAGACCAATTTCATGTAAATAAGCTGCACGACGCAGTAAGTCACTGTCTTCAGTGGTTAAATTCAGACTTTCAGCCACCCCGTCAAACAATTGCTGAGCAGTGCTGACCACACGTTCTGCCTGTTTCGGATCCGCATTGTAGCGACCCATTAAGGCTTGCACACTACGGTCACGAATATCTTCATGCTTAAAACGTCCAAGCAGGTCATACATGACGCCTTCACGTAACGCACCATCAGAATATGCCAATTTATCGATATCTAAAACTTCAAAAATGGCAAATAAAATCGCAACGCCAGCTGGCAAAACTGCTCGACGGTCTTCACGTAGACCTTCGAAATCAATTTCAGAGATATGTTTAAATTTAAGTAAACGATCTTTTAACTTATATAAGCCATCACGGGTCAGATTTTCCTGTTCATCACTCAGACCAAGATTAACCGCAATCTGACGACAGGCTTTGATGGTTCCACTTGAACCGACAACGGTATCCCAACCCACTGATTTATAGGTATTGGCAATACCTGACATTTCTTTACGGGCTGCTACTACAGCTTTATCAAATGCTTTGCTGGTAATCTCACCATCAGAGAAAAAAGTTTTGCTATAAGCCACACAACCCATCTGTAAAGATTCGGTATGCAACGGCTCAAACTCTTCACCAATAATAAATTCTGTTGATCCACCACCAATATCAACGACTAGACGACGACCGCCATTGGCCATGGTATGGGAAACACCCAAGTAAATCAGGCGTGCTTCTTCACGACCTGCAATAATTTCAATCGGTTTTGGTAAAATTTCTGCAGCTTTTTGAATAAACTCGTGACCATTTTTCGCTTGTCTTAATGCGTTGGTCGCCACAATTCTTAAACGATTCGGTTGTACCGAACTTAAACGTCCCACAAAACGAGCTAAACAAGCCAGTCCGCGCTGTTGTGCTGCTTCTGTTAAATTCTTATTTTCATCAAGCCCAGCTGCTAACTGTACTTTTTCTGACATTGAAGCGACTTTCTTAACCTCACCGTGATCAACACGTGCAATTGCAAGATGGAAACTGTTCGATCCCATATCAATCGCAGCAAGTAACTCTTCATCAATCAGAAAATCAGACATTATTCATATAAACCCATGCTCAATTCACGCATTAGAGTAATTCACATGCTTACAATTTTAAAGTCATTTTAATCAATAAAAGTTACCTATTTCTGCTTTTAATGCATAAATCATTGTAGAAGTCGATGATCAACATCGTGAGCATCCATTAGACTTTTCATTTTCAAACTTGAATAATCGGAACAAACCCTTACATTGAGTAAAGTAGCAATGTAATATTCATCGTGATGATGAACTAATTCGCACTTTATTTCTTAAATTTGGAGCAACCTTATGTCTGCGACTATTGTTAATACAACTGATGAAAACTTCCAAGCAGATGTTTTAGATGCTGAAACGCCTGTACTTGTTGACTTCTGGGCTGGCTGGTGTGCACCATGTAAAGCAATCGCACCTGTACTTGAAGAACTTTCAAACGAATACGCAGGTAAAGTTAAAATCGTTAAAGTTGACGTTACTTCATGCGAAGACACTGCTGTGAAATACAACATCCGTAATATTCCAGCATTATTGATGTTTAAAGATGGTGAAGTTGTTGCTCAACAAGTTGGTGCAGCGCCACGTTCAAAACTTGCAGCATTTATTGACCAAAACATCTAATACGACTGTTGAATTGTCAGTGCTAGAAATACGCTATTAAATGAATAGTGTATTTCTAGTTAAAAATTGACAAATCCCCTGATTTCATCTATATTTCTGGATCAAGAAGCTTTGAATGGAATCTACTTCATTGCGCTTCTTACAAGACACAAAACATAAGATCGCCGCTCGGCAATAAACAATTGTTTTCACATTTCTCTCTGAAACAATGAACCAGACTACTGAATTGTGGTTGTGTAAATACAATTA
The DNA here is from genome assembly GCF_001729365.1 of Acinetobacter sp. YK3. Lineage (NCBI taxonomy): Bacteria > Pseudomonadati > Pseudomonadota > Gammaproteobacteria > Moraxellales > Moraxellaceae > Acinetobacter > Acinetobacter sp. YK3. The sequence goes on along the minus strand of NZ_LZPJ01000102.1, from coordinate 1,419 downwards.
CATCAGCATGTATGTATGCGGTCGATTTTTATTCTTTCCCTAACGTAGTCCTCCACTTATTCCATTCTGTCTGACCACTTATGAACTTAACTGAACTCAAGAAAAAACCCATTGGCGAACTCATTAAAATTGCGGAGTTTATGGGCCTTGAAGGCATGGCACGTAACCGTAAACAAGATATTATTTTTGCCATTTTAAAGCGCCATGCCATGAATGGCGAAGAAATCTTTGGTGATGGTGTTCTCGAAATTCTTTCTGATGGTTTTGGCTTCCTACGCTCTGCGGCTGGTTCATACTTAGCTGGACCAGATGACATCTATGTCAGTCCATCACAGATTCGCCGTTTTAACTTACGTACAGGTGACACCATTACAGGTACAATTCGTCCACCTAAAGAAGGTGAGCGTTATTTTGCCCTATTAAAAGTTAACCAAATTAACTACGACACCCCTGAAAACTCACGTAATAAAATTTTATTTGAGAACTTAACTCCACTCTTCCCGACAGAACAGCTGATTATGGAACTCGGGAATGGTACAACTGAAGATTTAACAGCACGTGTTGTTGATCTTGTTGCGCCGATTGGTAAAGGTCAACGTTCAATCATTGTTGCACCGCCGAAAGCGGGTAAAACAATGTTATTGCAAAATATCGCGCAATCCATTGTCCGCAACAACCCTGAAGTGTTCCTGATCGTCCTTCTTATTGATGAACGTCCGGAAGAAGTAACCGAGATGGAACGTACTGTTCGTGGTGAAGTTGTTGCATCAACATTTGATGAAGCCCCTGCCCGTCATGTTCAAGTGGCTGAAATGGTCATTGAAAAGGCTAAGCGTCTTGTTGAGCACAAAAAAGATGTCGTGATTCTGCTGGATTCGATTACCCGTCTTGCACGTGCTTACAACACTGTCATTCCTTCATCAGGTAAAGTATTGACAGGTGGTGTGGATGCGCATGCTTTAGAACGTCCAAAACGTTTCTTCGGTGCAGCACGTAACATTGAAGAAGGTGGTTCACTCACCATTATCTCAACTGCTTTGATTGAAACAGGCAGTAAGATGGATGACGTGATCTACGAAGAATTCAAAGGTACAGGTAACCAAGAGATTACTCTTGATCGTCGTATCGCTGAGAAACGTGTATTCCCGGCAATGAATATCAAGAAATCGGGCACTCGCCGCGAAGAACGCCTCATGAGCGAAGAAAATCTACGTAAAGTCTGGATTCTTCGTAAGCTTCTTCATCCAATGGATGAGCTTGCGGCAATGGAGTTCTTATTGGATCGCATGAAAGAAACCAAGACCAACGATGATTTCTTTGATCAAATGAAAAGAAAAGCATCGACCTAAAGACGGACAAAAAAGCTACCTTAATGGTAGCTTTTTTTATTTGGTTGACATACTTACATAATATTTACAT
>NZ_LZPJ01000101.1:0-74373 GCF_001729365.1 Acinetobacter sp. YK3 | reverse complement strand
CTCGTCAGAGTCGCTTTTTTATTTGAGATATATACGTAATTAGACATTAGTAGCTCCTTTTTCCTATTCATTTGTTTAATGCATTGAGTGGTTTATTTACCAGCTTTGTTTTTTTAGCTGCTGTTTAGCATTTTGTCTATCACGACGGTGCTGTGCTCTCGGTTTTTCAGTTTCATGAACTCCACCTTTATGTAGTAAAGGGGAGAGTGCAACAGGATTGCGTACTTTGATTTTGGGCATTTCTTTCAGTTTCATAGAATTAACCTTTAATACATAAAATTTGCTTGAGTGTGTGCACAATTTCGATCAAATCTGATTGGTTTGCCATAACTTGATCAATGTCTTTATATGCACCTGGAATTTCATCAATAACGCCACTGTCTTTTCGGCATTCGATACCTTGCGTTTGCTGAATCAAGTCATCTTGGCTGAAAAGCAGTTTTGCTTTGCTGCGACTCATCTTTCGTCCTGCGCCATGTGAACATGAGCAGAAGGATTCAGGATTGGCCTTACCTCTAACGATAAAGGAGCGTGCACCCATAGAGCCAGGGATAATGCCTAATTCATCTAGGCCAGCACGAATGGCACCTTTCCGCGTAATCAGCAAGTCTTCCCCATAATGGTTTTCTTGGCTGACATAGTTGTGATGGCAGTTAATTGCTTCTTTGGTCATCTGAAAGGGCGGTAGCAGCGGACGAATCGCCTCTAAAATCAGACGCATCATTTCACGTCTGTTTTCAAAAGCATATTCCTGCGCCCACTCAACAGCTTCCACATAATCATTAAAGCTATTTGAACCTTCCGCAAAATAGCTCAAATCTTTATCTGGTACATGTCCAAATCGATGCTGAGCCTCTTTCTTGGCAAGTTCGATGAAATAGGTGCCAATCACATTGCCTAAACCACGGCTGCCTGAATGCAGCATTACCCAGACATCCTGATTTTCATCAAGGCAGAGCTCAATAAAGTGATTACCACCTCCTAAGGTACCGAGCTGTTTTTGCCAAGTTGCATCAAACTTCCTGAGCATGCGAACAAGGCCCGGATGTTTGTTAATGATAGGTTGTAAGCGTTTTTCAAGTGGAATAATAGTCGAAGCTTTTGCTTTAACCTGCTTGTGTAATTCAAAGCCTACGGGGACTTTGCGTTCGATCGCATGACGTAGCGGTGTGAGATTGTCTGGAAGCTGTGAGGCTTTTAAGTTGAGCCGTATCGCATTCATACCACAACCAATATCCACACCAACAGCGGCAGGGATGATTGCATTTTTAGTGGGGATTACACTACCTACAGTGGCACCTTTGCCCACATGTACATCAGGCATCACGGCAATATGTGAATAAACAAATTGCAGTTGTGCCATTTTTTTCAATTGTTCAATACTTTCGCTATCAATATCGTTCGTGAAGATTTTCACTGGAACGCCATATTGAGCATCGGCATTGAGTATTTTTTGTATGCCCATAAGATTCTCTCTTATTATTTTTTCCGTCCGAACAGGCATAAAAAAACCTAGCGAATGCCAGGTTAAATAAAGCATTCGGACAAGTGATCAATCGATTTGTACACTTGTCCGTGAGTCGACAGTGCCAAATCTTATCGTGTAGTTCCTGATTGTAATGGCATGCTGTCGTCCTCCTATTATGTGGTGCCGTTGAAAATATGAGCGAAATTTTACTCATATTTTCATTGGGGTCAAGTGAAAAGAATTTTTTTATTCGCCTTCTTTCACATTCATATCTTTATAGGCAATCAGTTTGGTCTTGTGTTTCCACTTATAACCTAGCCAGATTGCCAAGAATAATGGAATGCTGATATAGGTTGAAACTAAACCTAACCAGTCAATTTTTCCACCAAGTAAAGCTTGATAGTTTTGACCTAAAATAATGATTGAACAAAGAATAAATGCAAACCATGGGGCGAATGGGAAGAACTTGGCACGATAAGCCAGATCTTCAACTTTATAGCCTTGAGCAATATAACCTTTACGGAAACGGTAGTGTGAAATTGCAATCCCTAACCAGACAATGAAACCACACATACCAGACATGTTAAGTAACCAGTTAAAGACTTGTTTCTCACCAATAAAGGTGGTTAAGAAGCACAGCGCTGCAACTGCAGTCGTCGCATAAAGTGCATTCATTGGTACGCCACGGCCATCCAGTCTTGAGAACCACTTTGGTGCACGGCCTTCTTTTGCCATATCAAATAACATACGGGTAGAAGAGTACATGCCTGAGTTACCCGCAGACAGAATTGCGCTGAGAATCACTGCATTCATTAAGCTAGCTGCAAAAGCGAAACCTGCTTTTTCATACAATAAAGTGAATGGTGAAAGGGCAATATCCTCGCTTTGAGCTGCTTTTAACAACAGTGGATCATCATAGCTGACTAATGTACCGATGATGAAAATACAAAGGATATAGAACAGTAGAATGCGCCAGAAGATCTGCTTGATTGCCAATGGAATGGTCTTTTTCGGATCTTTCGATTCACCTGCTGCAACCCCGACCATTTCAGTACCCTGAAAGGAGAATCCGGCAATCATGGCTACACCAATCAGTGCTTGGAACCCACCAACAAAAGGGGCTTCCTTATACGTCCAGTGCTGAAATACCGATACATTGGGTGTCATCATGATTTTAGCAATCATCCAGATACCAATGACGATAAACACAATAATGGCAACGACCTTGATCAACGAGAATAAGAATTCACTTTCACCAAATCCTTTGACTGTTAAGGCGTTAATTCCAAAAATAATGGCAAGGAAGATGGCGCTCCAGTAGAACCCCGGGATATCGGGAAACCAGAACTTCATAATGAACTGTACTGCAACCAGTTCGAAAGCCACAGTAATAGCCCAGTTGTACCAGTAGTTCCAACCTAAGGCGAAACCAAAGCCATCTTCGACATAACGGCTGCCATAGGTAAAGAATGCACCAGATGTTGGATTATGCGTCGCTAATTCACCTAAACTGGTCATCAAGAAATAAATCATGATACCGATCAGGGCATAAGCCAATAACGCACCACCAGGACCTGCATTGGCAATGGTTGAACCTGAAGCGAGGAATAAGCCTGTGCCGATCGATCCACCAATGGCAATCATGTTCAGGTGACGTGCCCCGAGCTTACGCTGTAGGTGTTGAGGAGCAGATGTATCGCTCATAAAAATTCCTTAAAATGTTTATTTTGCACAGGCATATAACACCTTGAATCCTTGTTGATCAGCTTTCACCATACATTGACCAAAACTTTGTTCAATGAGAGAGGGATAGTTCAGAAAACGGTTTGCCACGATCCATAATTCACCTGAATTTTTCAGATGTACGCTCGCAAGTTGGCAAAGTTCTTCACTTGCATCGTAATTGGTATGAATCCCCTGATGAAAAGGTGGATTGCTTACGATCGCATCCAGATCTTTGGGTGCATCTCTAAAACCTGTAACTGGTTGTAGAGTTAACTGATTGAGATCCAGATTATTTTTCTGAAATGTCAGTTCAGTTGAACGTAAAGCAAATGCATCAACATCAAGTGCAAAAATTTGCTGGTTCTGATTTAGCTTGGCTAAATAAGCGCTAATAATTCCAGCACCACAACCAAAGTCGGCAATCTTACCTGATTTTACTTGACTAAGGTAAGGGACTAATACCGCTGTTCCGACATCTAAATGATCCTGACTAAAGACACCTGGCAGGGCACAGACCTTTAATTGATCCTGATCTACTTGAACTGTATAGCTTTTTAACCAATGTTCAAGTGGTTTCAACTGTTCAGTTTTTTCGATCTTCATTTGCCAAAATTGGCAGTGACGTGCGCTATCCAGCTTTAGCGTTTTACCATAGGGCTGTAGTTGTTTTGCTGCTCGTTCTACGCCGCCTTTCTTTTCACCGACGAGAAAAACATTTTGCCCAAGTTTGAGATGGCTCACCACAACATGCAGAATATAATTCAATAACTCTTTTGATTTAGGGACAAAAATTACGACCTGATCAAAGCTGGCTTGCGGAAACTCAACGGAAAAATGTGAGTGAATGCCAGCATTTTGAAAACCTTGATGATCAGCATAATTCCAAGTCCAAACCGATGCCTGAACCTGATCTGGTAAATTTTTTGCGAGCTGATCATGAGGCGCATTAATCAGTAAGACGTGCCCATTTAAATAATCTTGCTGTCTGATGACAACTTCACTACGTGGATCCATTTTGATCTCTCATCAAAAACAAAGCCCAGTCGTGAAACTGGGCACTTGAAGTTGTTTGTGGATTACTTATGTGTTTCAGGTAAAACAATATTTAAAATCAAGGCTGCAATACCGCCTGTCGCCACACCTGAGCTAAAAATATTTTTAAATAACTCTGGCAAGTGTTCAAGGATTTGAGGAACTTGAGCAACACCGAGGCCGAGAGCAAGTGAAATGGCAATAATCAGCAAGGCACGACGATCAAGATGAATACTTGAAAGAATGTTGATGCCAGAAGCAGCAACCGCGCCAAACATGACCATCACAGCGCCACCCAGTACCGCTTGAGGTACGGCTTGAATCACGGCAGCAACAGCAGGGAATAAGCCCAGAATAATCAATAATACCGCAATCCAGATCCCTACATAGCGACTTGCGACACCTGTAAGTTGAATCACACCATTATTTTGTGCAAACACTGAACTTGGGAAGGTATTGAAGATTCCAGCCAAGAATGAGTTTGCACCATTGACCAGTACACCGCCTTTGATTCGTTGCATCCAGACTGGACCATCAACAGGCTGATTAGAAATTTTACTGGTTGCGGTTACATCACCGATCGCTTCCAGTGATGTTACCAAATAAATAAATGCCATCGGAATGAACAAGCTCCAAGAGAAACTTAATCCAAAATGCATTGGTGTAGGAATTTGAACTAAAGGTGCATCTTGTAGCACAGCAAAGTTTAAATGTCCCATGAAGCCTGCAAGGATATAACCGATCACTAAAGCAATGAGAATGGCTGAACTTTTAACCCAGATAATTCGAATACGGTTAAGAAGGATGATAATGGCCAGCACACTACATGACATGATCAGGTTATCGGCATTGGCAAAAGTATTGTCCTGCATTGCAGTATAACCACCGCCCATGCTGATCAGACCTTCTTTAATTAAGGTTAAGCCAATCAGAAGTACAACAATGCCTGTCACCAATGGTGTAATCAGCTTTTTCACCCATGGTAAAATTCGAGAAACGCCCATTTCAATGAATGAACCCGCAATGACGACACCAAAAATGGCAGCCATCACTTGTTCAACTGGCGTGCCTGCCGCAACCATTGCGCTACCAATACCGATGATCGGGCCAATAAAATTAAAACTTGTACCCTGAACAATTAAAAGTCCTGCGCCAAATGGGCCAACTTTTTTACATTGTAAGAATGTTGCGATACCCGAGATGATCAATGACATGGAAAGGATCATGTTGGTGTCTTCGCGAGAGACGCCAAGTGCCAGACAAATCAATAATCCAGGGGTGACAATCGGGACTAAAATCGCCAAAAGATGCTGTAAAGCGGCTAAAAATGCAACAAAAGGTTTCGGTCGGTCATTGAGTCCGTAGACCAGATCAAGCTGCTGCTGAGGTTGTGAATTCGACATGGGAGTATAAAAAGCGAGAGGCATTAGCCCAATATTCTAATAGAGTTAGCTCGCTTTACCAACGATTCAATGACACTTCGTCAGAAAAAAAGTGCACTGTCAATAAACTGTCACTACTAAAGTGTAGTATTTTTCTGTATAATTTGCCCTCAAATTTAAAGCGTATCGAATTACATGTCAGATATTAAAACTCTCCGTAACATTGCCATTATTGCGCACGTCGATCATGGTAAGACGACTTTAGTCGACAAACTTTTACAACAATCAGGTGCTCTTGGTGATCGCGCAGGCGAGATTGAACGTGTTATGGATTCTAACGCGCTTGAGTCTGAACGTGGTATTACCATTCTTGCAAAAAACACTGCAATCAAATGGTTAGATGCACGTACAAACACCGAATATCGCATTAACATCGTGGACACCCCGGGACACGCCGACTTCGGTGGTGAAGTGGAACGTGTAATGTCGATGGTTGACTGTGTATTACTTCTTGTTGACTCTCAAGAAGGTCCAATGCCACAAACTCGTTTCGTAACGCAAAAAGCGTTCGCACGCGGTTTGAAGCCAATCGTAATTATCAACAAAGTTGACAAGCCAAGCGCGCGTCCAGACTGGGTTATTGATCAAGTTTTTGATTTGTTTGATAATCTTGGTGGTAGCGACGAACAGTTAGACTTCCCAGTTGTCTATGCTTCTGGTCTTCGTGGTGTTGCAGGTCCTTCACCAGAAGAATTAGCGGAAGATATGACGCCGTTGTTCCAAACAATCGTAGATATCGTTGAACCACCAGCAGTTGATGTTGATGGTCCATTCCAAATGCAGATTTCATCACTTGACTATAACAGTTTCGTAGGTGTTATCGGTGTTGGTCGTATTCAACGTGGTTCTGTAAAATTAAATACACCTGTTACTGTTATCGATAAAGATGGCAATACACGTAACGGCCGTATCTTAAAAATCATGGGTTACCATGGTTTAGAGCGTGTTGATGTTGAATCAGCTTCAGCTGGTGACATTATCTGTATTACGGGTATTGATGCATTAAACATTTCTGACACGATTTGTGATCCTAAAAATGTTGAAGCATTACCAGCATTGTCTGTAGATGAACCGACTGTATCGATGACTTTCCAGGTAAACAACTCACCGTTTGCTGGTAAAGAAGGTAAATTCGTTACTTCACGTAACATCCGTGAACGTCTTGACCGTGAATTGATTCACAACGTAGCACTTCGTGTTGAAGATACTGACAGCCCAGACCGTTTCAAGGTTTCAGGCCGTGGTGAACTTCACCTTTCAGTTTTAATTGAAAATATGCGTCGTGAAGGCTTCGAAATGGGCGTATCACGTCCACAAGTGATCATGAAAGAAATCGATGGCGAAAAACAAGAGCCATACGAAAACGTAACTTTTGACGTTGAAGAACAGCATCAAGGTTCTGTAATGGAACAAATGGGCTTCCGTAAAGGCGAGATGACCAATATGGAAGTTGACGGTAAAGGCCGTATCCGTATTGAAGCAACTGTACCTTCACGTGGTTTGATTGGTTTCCGTTCTGAATTCTTAACCATGACTTCAGGTACAGGGATCATGACATCAAGCTTCTCGCACTACGGTCCAGCAAAAGCAGGTACTGTTGCGAAACGTCAAAATGGTGTGTTGATTTCTATGGTTCAAGGTACTTGCTTGGGCTATGCATTATTCACACTTCAAGACCGTGGTCGCTTATTCGCTAAGCCACAGTTAGAAGTGTATGAAGGTATGATCATTGGTATTAACTCGCGTTCTGATGATATGGTTGTAAACCCTACCAAAGCGAAGCAGTTAACTAACGTTCGTGCATCAGGTACTGATGAAGCTTTAACTTTAACACCTGCAATGGAATACACGCTTGAACAAGCGCTTGAATTCATTCAGGATGATGAGTTAGTTGAAGTAACACCAAAATCGATTCGTATCCGTAAGCGTTACTTAACTGAAAATGAACGTAAACGTAATCGTGATAAATAATTTTTCTTCGTGAAAAATGCAAAAACCGCTAAATTTATTTAGCGGTTTTTTTATACCTTTAAATTCATTGGGATGAGTTCTATAAGTTCATCTTTTTATTGGGATAAAATATGTTGTTAAAGTGTGAAATGACTTTCTTTTTTCCATAAAAATATTAAATTATCTTCATTATGATGAATAACTGCGTCTGTGTAATAAACAATGCAAAAACAGGCTGCGATCAAGTTCAACTCTGGAGAGTGATATGAGTATTATTAAAGAATTTAAAGAGTTTGCCATCAAAGGCAATATGATGGATTTAGCGATTGGTGTCATCATTGGTGGTGCTTTTGGTAAAATCATTGACTCATTGGTAAAAGATATTGTGATGCCAGTGATTTCATGGATCTTGGGTGGTGAAGTGGATTACACCAACTGGTTCCTGATCTTGGGCGATAACCCAACCAACATTACAACACTCAAAGCGGCACAAGATGCTGGATTGAACGTATTTGCATATGGTAATTTCTTAACCATCTTGATTAACTTCCTGCTATTGGCTTGGGTTGTATTCTTGTTGGTGAAAGTGATGAACCGTATTCGTAAGCAAGAAGAAGCGGCGCCTGAGCCAGAAGCAACACCAGAAGATGTTCAATTGTTGCGTGAAATTCGTGATGAATTGAAAAAGCAAGGCTGATCACTCAGCGTATGAAAAAACGGTATCTTAGATGCCGTTTTTTATTGTCGGCAAAATAGATGGGGAAGATGCACATTTTCATTTTAAGATACTGTGCAGATTAAAAAGGGGAAGATTGATGAATCGATTATTTGTATATGGCACTTTATGTCCAAATCGCGAAAATGCACATATTTTAGGGGAGATTGGGGGAGATTGGCAGCCTGCTATGATCCATGGAACCATTCATATCCTTGACTGGGGGCCAGATCAAGGTTTACCTGCAATCGTTTTAAACCCGAATGACCCTTTGGTTGAAGGCTATTTGTTTAGTACTGAAAAACTAGAACAGAACTGGCAAATGCTGGATGATTTTGAAGGCATACAATATCAAAGAGTACAAACTCAAGTCCAGTTAGCAACAGATGAAACCATTACCGCATGGACTTATGTCATGAAAGAAAAAGTGTAGCCGGAAAAGAGGTGAGCTTAAAGGCCAGTTTAAGCTCGATCTGCTTACCTTAAATTTCCCATACGGAATTTAACTTCCAATAGATGAAAACCAAACTGGCTTTTTACAGGGCCATGTAAAACCCGTTCTGCTGCAGTAAATACCAGTTTATCAATGACAGGAACCAACTGCCCCTTTCTTACTTCACCGAGCTCGCCACCACGTTTGGCAGAGTTGCAGGTAGAATATTGCTTGGCAATTTTGGCAAAATCAGCACCTGACTGAATGCGCTTTTTTAGCTGTTCAGCCAAATCTTTATCTTTTACGAGGATATGTCGAACAATTGCAGTTTGCATAAAGTTGTTCTCCTTCAATACATCTTAAATCGTTTAGGTTTTCTTTCGCTTTAAAGGTTGGCATTGTGGGCAGAATACACTGGCACGTTGACCTAACTTCAAGTTTTCCAATGTGGTCTCGCAATTAACGCACATTTCTCCAGCACGACCATAAGCAAGGAGGGTTTGTTGGAAATATCCGTTTTCACCCATCGCATTACTGTAATCACGTAAAGTTGAACCACCTAATTCAATGGCTTGTTTTAAGATGCGTTTAACTTCGATCACCAGCTTTTCCACTTGTACCTTACTTAACGTAGACGCTGGTTGTGCTGGATGCACGCCAATATTGAACAGGCTTTCAGTTGCATAAATATTGCCAACACCAACCACTATATGGTTATCCATTAAAGCAATTTTAATGCCGACATTTTTTTTACTGAGCTTTTCATGCAGATAGTTGGCATTGAAATCTTCACTCAGAGGTTCTGGACCTAGTGTATCAATCAGCTTGCTTTGATTATCTGGATCGAGCCAAAGAATACAGCCAAAACGCCGTGGATCATGATAACGGAGCTGTTGATCTTCAAAGTCAATGATGAGGTGATCGTGCTTTCTCAATTCATCATTCGGCTGGCACAGGCGGAAACTACCTGACATACCTAAATGCCAAAGCATTTGATCTTGTTCAAATTCGGCCAGAATATATTTGGAACGACGCTTAAGCGCTGTTAAACGTTGCCCCACCAATTTTTCCAGATCATTGGGGATGGGCCAGCGTAAGCTCGAATTAAAGACTTGAACAGCTTGAACGCGTTGCTCTAGTAGCGGGAGTAAACTGGTTTTGGTAGTTTCAACTTCAGGAAGTTCGGGCATGGTGTACTCAAGTTGTTTCAACAACAATACAATGAGGGCAAATGTTTGACTTACAATTATGCAGGTATTTAATTTTATTTGCTAATCTAGGCCAATCTTAATCTTGACCGTTGTAGCAAGGGTTAAATATGTAAGATAAATATAAAATAATCATAATCTTACTTTTAAACTCCGCTTTTTATTTTTTGAGAAATAAGGAATCTTCATGCCTTCATTGAAAATTAACCTCCTCTATGGTTGCGTAGCCATGTGCATGGGGGCAGGTAGCTCTTTTACATGGGCAGCTGAATCTGATTCAGAGTCAACGGTGCAACTTCCGACAATTAAAGTTGAAGCAACACGTACAGATACCACTTATATGGAAACGCCTGCATCCATTTTTAGAGTCGATATGCCTAAAAATGATCAATCAGCGCAGGTCAATTTAACTGAAGTTGTTAAAGGTATTCCAAGCGTTCAGTTACGTAATCGGGAAAATTATGCTCAAGATTTGCAGCTCTCGATGCGTGGTTTTGGTGCACGTTCAACATTTGGTGTGCGCGGAATTCGTTTATATACTGATGGTATTCCAGCAACGATGCCAGATGGTCAAGGTCAAACCTCAAATATTGATTTGGGGAGCTTGAGCCATCTTGAAGTTTTAACGGGGCCATTTTCATCGCTGTATGGTAACTCATCGGGTGGGGCGATTTTGGCGACAACTCGAGAGGGGCAGGGTAAAGACTCCATTGAGATGAGTTATGCTGGTGGTCGCCATAATAAAAATCGTGCAGGTATCGTGTTACAGGGTGGCGCTAAAAACCAGAATGAACCGAGTTATATCGTCAGCTCCTCTTATTTTGATACCGATGGCTATCGTGATCATAGCAGTGCAGAAAAAGTCTTAAATAATGCGAAACTGACGTGGAACTTGGATGATGGCACGAAAATTAACTGGGTCACAAACTATGTCAAGATTCATGCGAATGATCCACAAGGTTTGAGCCGAGAGCAATGGCAGCAAAATCCTCGCCAAGTTAATGATGCGAAGAATAGCTACAATGTTCGTAAAGACATTGAGCAAACGCAAACGGGTGTGACTTGGTCTAAACCGATTAATGATCAGCATGAACTGTATGCGATGGCGTATTTCGGCAATCGTCAGGTGACTCAATATCAGTCAATTCCCCAATCCGCGCAAAAAAATCCTAATCACGCTGGTGGTGTGATTGATTTTGAACGCAATTATTACGGTGCTGATTTTCGTTGGACAGGGAAAGAACTATTGCCGAATACAAGCTTGAGCGCAGGGCTTGCTGTTGATAGCATGGATGAAGATCGTAAAGGATATGAGAACTTTAATCTCGTTAATGGTTCGCCATCTTATGGGGTGAAAGGCACATTGCGTCGCGATGAAGACAATACTTTGTGGAATGTCGATCCCTATTTACAAGCCTCTTGGCAGTTTTTACCGACTTGGCGTTTAGATACTGGTGTACGTTATAGCAATGTGCATTATAAATCTAAGGATCATTATTTAAGCAATGGCAATGATAGTGATAAAACGGATTATAACAAGGTGTTACCATCGGCTGCCTTAAGCTGGCAAATTGCGCCTGAGTTATTGGCTTATGCCAGCTATGCCAAAGGATTTGAAACCCCAACGTTTACTGAAATGGCTTATCAAGCAGATAAGGACAAATCTGGATTTAACTTTGATCTCAAACCATCGACCAGTGATAACTATGAACTCGGCTTAAAATCACAAAATCAGTTTGGTGATTTTACTTTAGCTGTTTTCCAAAGCAAAACCAAAGATGATATTGTTTCAGCAGGTACTTCAAATGGACGTGCGACCTTTCGGAATGCCGATAAAACTCTACGTCAAGGGGGGGAGTTGGCATGGAACAAAAAGCTCTGGAAAGACTTAGAAATGAATGCCAGTTATGGTTATTTAGATGCCAAGTTTGATGCTAATATTCCAGTGAAATTGGATGATAAAGGGGCGGTAATTGCTGCTGCTGTTCCATCTGGTAATAGAATTCCGGGTATTGCTAAGAACCAAGCTTTTTTGGGGGTGGCGTGGAAGCCTAAGCAGGGCTTTTATGCGGGTGTAGATGCACAGTATATGGATAAAGTTTATGTTAATGATATCAATAGTGATGCAGCACCAAGCTATACTGTTACCTCAGTCTATACGGGATATGCATGGAAATATGCAGATTGGGGTATCAATGGTTTTGCCCGAATAGATAATGTATTTGATAAAAATTATATTGGTTCGGTCATTATTAATGATAGTAGTGGGAATCAAAAACCTCAAGATGGCCGATATTATGAACCTGCCGATGGTCGTAACTGGAGTGCGGGAATTAAAGTCAGCAAGCAATTCTAAGTCATATGCCGCAGCACTTACATAGTGAAGTGCTGCTGCATAAATTATTTTTTAGGTGTCTGAGCTGCCGCAGCTTTTTTCGCAGCAATAGCTTCATCAACTTTAGCTAAAGACTCTTTTGCATTCGGATAATTCTGTTTAGCTAAGCCGCTGAAAATTGATCTGGATTCCTCCAGATTTTGTGTAACGATCCCGCCATTCGCTAGCATATTTCCTAATACCATTAGAGAAGGTGCATACCCTTTTTTTGCTAAATCTTTAAGTGTTTCAACTGACTGTTGCTGCATAAATGGGTTTTTGTTCTTTACCCCCAAGCTTAAATCATAAATCGCTTTTAAATGCACAGCTGGGTAATAGTTCTTTCTTAACAACGGTAATAGTTTCTGCACAGCCATTTGGTCGTATTCGGGCTTACCTTGTCTGAATAATATATTTGCAGATTCAACAATTGCTTCTTCTGAACCTTGATTCGAAGCTTTATCCAAATACTCTTTATATTTCTGATCGCTTTTTGCGACCCCTAGATCACCTGTGTGATAGAGCTGGGCAAGCGTGAAACTGGCTTTGCCATAGCCCTTGTTGGAGGCATCCTGATAGTATTGCAAAGCTTTTCTATCGTCCTTACTTGTTCCTTGCCCCATCTGGTGCATATAACCGAGGTTATAAATCGCTTGGGTATTTCCTGTATCTGCCAGACGGTGCATTTCCTGAAAGGCTGCATTGTAGTCTTTTGCTTCATAGAGTTGAGTGGCTTTTGCAAACACATCAGTGGTAGCATTTTTACTGTCAGCGGCGAACGCCGTATGGCTTGCAAGGGTGATTAAACTCGCAATGAGCAATTTTTTCATCTTTATTTTTCCTTTCTCATGTTGATCTGCTTTCATCCTTTGCATAGCAGAACTCAATATGCTGTTCTCATCATAAAAGCTTGCGGCAAAATGTAAATAAGGAATTTGTATAAATCTTGGCAGGGGAAAAAGCGATTTTTGATCTTTTTATTATTATAATTTATTTAAAATCAAATGAGTATAATTGATTTTTTAGAGAACGACTTGCGACTCCTTACTGGCAAAAGAGTCAACAAGCCTCCATATTTTATCTTTATTTCTTGCTGCTAGCTTCTTGTAAAAGCTGTTCAATCTGCTCAGCATTTTGCGGGCTACCTGAAAGTCTCATTCCATTTTGCAGGAATAATGTGGGTGTTCCATCAATTTGCAGCTTCTGCCCTAAGGCTAAATTTTTCTGTATAGGTGTCTCGCATTGTGTCGCACTTTTTGGTGCTTTGCGATGCAACATATAATCTTCCCAAGCCTCATATTGATTTTTAGCACACCAGATTTTATTGGCAACAGCTTCAGCTTTAGGGTGTAAATTTTTAAGTGGGAACAAGAACAGGTAGACGGTGACATTGTCTATTGAAGTCATATTTTGCTCGAGCTTTTGGCAGTAAGGGCAATCAGGATCGCTAAACACATAGAGCGTGCGTTCGCCTTTACCCTTTACATATTTAATCGCTTGATCAAGAGGGAGTTGCTTAATATCAATCTTGCTTAACTCGGCTAAGCGATCTTCAGTCAGATTCTTTTTGTTTTGTACATCGAGTAAATTACCGAAAAAAAGATATTTGGCTGTTTCATCGGTATAGATAATTTTACCTGCTGCATAAACTTCATAAATCCCCGGTAATGGTGATGTATTTACTGATTTAACCGGAATCTCTGGATAATTTTTTTTGAAGTTTTGTTCAAGCGTTTTACTGTCTGCATGGACTGTTTGTAAACCAATCAGGCTCAAGGTGAGTGCTGAAAGCAGTGTTTTGATCATTATTTTCATTAGAAATCAGTTGAGTTGAGGATAGATAAACAATACCGCTCATTTCTATTTTCGACAAGAACGGGATTTCAACTTTATTTTAAATAGGATTGGTATGGCTGTTGAAGTCATTTGGATTGTTGCAAGGTGAGTATGTTCTTATTTATATCGTTGCTACTTCAAAAGTAATTAAAAAGCCCCCAGTTTTGGAGGCTAATCAATACATTATTTTATATGGATGAGGTGTTATTGAGGTCTTGCCACATCACCATTCAATGCATCAGGCAAGTCCAAAACAGTCACGCCAAGTTCTGACAGTGCAGCAGGTTTGGCAATCACAAGCGCTAGATAGCCATCTTCAAATGCGATGCTATTGACCACTTCAACATCTTTGCTCAGTTGGGTGGGAGGTGCTGGCACATCCGCTTGAGCCTGTATGAGGTGTAACCAGTGTTTTGGTTTTGCTTTAAACCAAAGACGTGCCACGATTTCCTGACCTAAGTAACAGCCTTTATCGAAATGGACACCATCACGTTGATGCAGGCGTAATTCTTGTGGTTGGAATAAGTGTTCAGTACTTTGTTGAATCCATGCTTGTCCAGATTGAATTGCTTTAATTTGCCAAGCATTGATATCTGTTTCTGTTGAAGAAAAATCGGTTTGAATGTCATTGACTGTTGGGAAAACCGAACTTGTTTCTTCTAATTTCATTTTGGAAAAAGCACCAAACTTTTTAATATGCTTGGCAAATTCTTCGGCTTGGTCTTGAGTGGTCACTAACTCAAAACTTTCTGGATTTAATTTTTTAATCCATAGACCAAAATGAATACGTCCTTTTAAATCACAAATAGCAGTATAGCGACTTTCATTTTCTGGTAAGCGTTCAACATGAATGGTGACTTGGCCTTGTAAAAATTTTTGCGCATCTACACCATTTAAGCTAAAAGCAGTAAAAGCAAGTTGACTCATAGATCAATCCTAAGCTGCATTCTGATCACTAAAATATGGACTGTTATTTTGCGCCATTTTTCACAAAAAAGCAGCTTTAGATTCTCGATAATCGTGTTCAAATGAAAGATCAGTGGCATAGCATTCACATGCCAAGTCGCTATGATAAATCGACCAAACACAATGATCGTGATATGGGAGAACAATAATGACTGGAACAGTAAAACTACATCGAGTATTAAGTGCGCCCCCTGCGCGTGTTTTTAAAGCCTTTCTTGATCCTGACGCGCTGGTAAAATGGCTACCACCGCATGGATTTACCGCAAAAGTTCACCATCTGGATCCACAGGAAGGTGGAACTTATAAAATGTCATTTACCAATTTTTCGACAGGACGTAGCCATTCATTTGGTGGGAAATATATTAAAATTGTCCCGAATGAGCTGCTGCGTTATACCGATAGATTCGATGATCCAAATTTGCCTGGTGATATTCAGGTCACGATTGAGCTAAAAGCCGTTGCTGTAGGTACAGAGGTGCATATTACGCAAGCTGGTATTCCAGATGTGATTCCTGTAGAAGCTTGTTATCTGGGGTGGCAAGAATCCTTGTATTTATTGGGCTTGTTGGTTCAAGCGGATATACCTGACGAATAAAGACTTTCGTTAAGTAAAATCGGTTGAGTAAGAAAAACAAAAAATATTGGATGAATAAATTAAATTGGGGAATCAAATGTCTGAACAAGCAATTGTTAAAGGACGAGAACAGCTTGCGCGTGCTGCAATGCGGGCAGCTTTAGAAAATCAGCAAGCAGAAGATAGTGTGGAGTTGTTTATCCAGCATCATCTTGAAGAAATTGAGCCTGATTATTGGAAAAAATATTCTGGAAGCGCTTTACCTACACCGTTACAGGTTCTGGATTTATTGGTATTGGCCGCACCATGGGAAAGTGATGAGATCGATAGCCGTGAAATGCTGGATTTCACTTTGCCTGATGAGATTACCCAATATGTGATTTGTGTCAGCTTTGATGCGAAAGGTCAGGTGATTGATATTTTAATGGAAAGCTAAGCAGAAGCCCAGCAGGAGATTAATGTGCTGATTGCAATTAAACGTATTTATGATCCTGTTGCAGCAACTGACGGTCAGCGTGTTCTGGTTGATCGGTTGTGGCCCCGAGGGATTTCCAAAGAGCGTGCACAGCTGGATTTATGGCTTAAGGACATTGCGCCTTCCACTGAATTGAGAAAGGCGTTTTGTCATAAAGCTGAGCATTGGTTAACTTTTCAGGAAGGTTATTATCAGGAGCTTGAAGGCAATCCACATGTAAATGAACTCAGACAGATGGCAGAACATGAGCAGTTAACTTTGATTTATGCGGCTAAAGATCCTGAGTTAAATCATGCGCTGGTCTTAAAGAATTATTTGCTTGGGAAGGACATTCAAGCTTAAAGTTTTGAAAAAAGGCGTCTATCCCTCATAATAGCCTTTTTGAGATTTTTTTATGTCTTTTCCAAATTGCCCACAATGCCAATCAGAATATACTTATCAAGATGGCGATTTATTGATTTGCCCAGAGTGCTCACATGAGTGGAAAGAAGGCGAGAGTCAGGCTACTGAAGTACAAGACATTATTAAAGATGCAAATGGCAATGTTTTAGCCGATGGGGATAGCGTCACTGTTGTCAAAGATTTAAAAATTAAGGGTTCATCATCTGTTGTTAAAGTGGGGACCAAAGTAAAAAGTATTCGTTTGGTGCCAGATGCAAGCGATGGTCATAATATTGATTGCAAAATTGATGGCGTCGGTGCAATGAAACTGAAGTCTGAGTTTGTGAAAAAAGTTTAATTAAATAGACTTGGAAAGGAGCATATAAATGCTCCTTTCTGCATTTAGATTAAAGCCATTTTTATTTTCGCTTTATGTATGCGTTTAAATAAAGAATATTGAGCCGATATTACTTAGAAAAAGAAGAGGATATGCCCAGAAAAATAATAAATATTCTGATCGGTGTTCAATTTAAAGTATTAAAAATTATCATAAGTTTTATGTGGCTATGCTATGTGGTGTAGTTCACATTCTTTTACATAAGCAGCCACTTTATTTGAGTAGAAAAATTTATACTTGAAATTTCACTCAATAAATAGACTTTATAAATGAAAATTAATCGTCCTTGGCATAATGAATACCAGAAGTATAATATTTCTCATCAGTTACAGTTACCCGCTCAACATGAATCTCTCCTTGAGATGCTTGAGCAATCTTTTCAGCAATATCGTCATGCTGCTGCTTTTATTTTTCACGATCAAATACTTTCTTATGCAGAACTGGATGAACTTAGTCTTCGATTTGCAAGTTATTTACAACAATTAAATTTTCCGAAGCAAACACGCATCGCAATCATGCTGCCTAATGTATTGCAATACCCAGTCATTGCATGTGCCATTCTTCGTTCAGGTTATATCGCGGTTAATGTTAATCCTCAGTACACTGCTCGTGAATTGCAATATCAATTAAATGATTCAGGCGCGGAAGTACTGATTATGATTGATGCCGCGGTTGCAACTTTTCAGGAAATTGAAGCACAAACAAAAGTTAAAACGATTATTCAAACATCAATTTCAGATTTGTTGACTGAAGACACATTAGCTAAATATCCACATTTAAAAGAAAACAAAGCGGATCAACCTGTATTTACAGGACGTACTTATCACTTCAAAAATATTATAAATGAGACCAGTTCGCTTGATTATCAACGACCTGAATTAGAGCTGAAAGATATTGCTTTACTTCAGTATACGGGTGGAACCACAGGGCTATCTAAAGGCACGATCCTAACGCACGGGAATTTATTTATTAATACCTTGCAGATGGATGCTGCTTTTTCTCCAAACCTGGTGTTATCAGCGCAAGGTGGCAGTAGCCGAATTTTATGTATTCTGCCTTTTTATCATATATTTGCATTTTCATTTAGTATCTTATATAGCTTATATTCTGGGCAAACCGTGGTATTGATACTGAATCCACGAGAGATCAATTACATTCTCGAAACATGGAATCGTTATTCGCCACATGTATTTCCTGGCGTAAATACCATATTTAATACACTCGCAAATCAGCCTGCATTTAAAACCATCGACTTTTCTGATTTTAAACTTGCCGTGAGTGGGGGGATGCCGACTTTACAGGCCACGGCAGAGCTATGGCAGCAACTGACTGGCAATATTATTTGTGAGGTTTATGGTCTTTCAGAGACGGGTCCGTTGGCAACTTTTAATCCCAAAGGTCAAACCACTTTCAGCGGAAAGGTAGGTATTCCTGTTCCCTTAACAGATGTGGTGATTATTGATGAACAGGGCAATGAGCTGCCTTATGGTCAGGCGGGCGAGGTGGCCATACGTGGTCCTCAGGTGATGCAGGGATATTGGCAAAAAGTAGAAGAAACTGCACAGGCAATGACTCAGACTCAGCTTTTTCGTTCAGGTGATATCGGGATAATGGATGAGCAGGGATATATTGAGCTGATTGATAGAAAAAAAGACATGATCGTGGTTTCTGGCTTTAATGTATATCCAAGAGAAATTGAAGAAGTAATGGCTCAATATTCTAAAGTTCTTGAGGTGGCTGCTATTGGTATAAAAGATGAAAAATCGGGTGAGGTACCCAAAGTATTTATTGTCAGAAAAGACGAATCTTTAACGGCTGATGAAATTTTAACTTATGCGAAAGCCAATTTGACTGCATATAAGTGTCCAAAATATATCGAATTTGTGAGTGAAATTCCGAAATCAAATATTGGAAAAATATTACGCAGACATTTAAAAGAAAGCGAGTAGCTCGAGGAATCAGTACTTTATAACTTAGCTTAATTTGAAAACTAAGTTATAAAGTAAATTACCAAAAACGAACAAAAGTTAATCTTCTTAAACGGCAATTGCTGATCTATATTGGATGAGATAACAATCAAAATGTAACTCCAATAAATAGAGGTCCTTATGGCAGGATGGTTCGAAGTAAGTCAGGCAAGCGATGGGCAATACCGTTTTGTACTCAAAGCAGGAAATGGTGAGCCAGTTTTAAATAGTGAATTATATAAAACCAAAGCAGCGGCAATGAATGGTATTGCATCTGTTCAGAAAAATAGTCCAGATGATGCCCGTTATGAGCGTTTAACTTCAAAAAATGACAAACCTTATTTTAATTTAAAAGCAGCGAATCATCAGGTGATTGGTACCAGTCAGCTTTACGCTAGTGAGCAGTCACGTGACAAGGGCATTGAATCTGTTAAAAATAATGGTCCATCTGAAACTGTAAAAGATTTAACCGTGTAATTAAGCCATAAAAAAGCCGTTTAAATTAAACGGCTTTTTTACATCTGTTGGTCAGATTAACGGACAAGTTTTGCCATTAATTCTTCTTTATTCAGATTGCTTGCTTCTGCATCGCGACGACCTTTGTATTCGAAAGTGCCTGCATCCAGACCTTTTTCACCAATCACGATACGATGTGGAATCCCCATCAATTCAAGATCAGAGAATTTCACCCCCGGACGTTCATTACGGTCATCCAGTAATACGTCGTAGCCTTGTGCTTGCAGTTCTGCATAAAGCGCTTCAGCTGCTTCGAGTGTACGCGGTGACTTGTGTGCATTCATTGGTACGATTGCCACTTCAAAAGGTGCAATCGCTTGTGGCCAGATAATACCTTTGTCATCGAAGTTCTGTTCAATAGCAGCAGCCACCACACGTGTTACACCAATTCCATAACAACCCATTGTCACGGTTAATGGCTTACCATCTTCACCCAGTACTTTACAGTTTAGGGCTTCTGAATATTTGGTTCCTAACTGGAAGATATGACCGACTTCAATACCACGTTTGATCTGAAGTGTGCCTTTACCGTCTGGAGATGGATCGCCTTCGACGACATTACGTAAGTCGAATACTTCTGTGAATTTGGCATCACGATCCCAGTTTACACCCGTCGCATGTTTGTCTACTTCATTGGCACCAGCAACAAAATCAGCCAATACCGATGCTGCACGATCTACGATAACTGTTAAACCTTTTTCAACCAGACCTTGTGGACCACAGAAGCCAGCAGTCAAACCATGTTCTTGTAACTGTGCTTCAGTTGCAAAAGTCAAAGGTGCAGCAATTAACGGATGTTTTTCAGCTTTAATATCATTCAGCTCATGGTCACCACGTAAGAACAGGGCAACCACTGGTGTATTACCTTTTTCATCCGTTGGGCCTTGCACCAATAATGCTTTGACCGATTGCTTTGCATCTGCATTCAGGAATTGGCAAACATCTGCAATGGTTTTCTGATTTGGTGTGTCGACAAGCGTATAAGCTTGAGTCGCGGCAGCACGTTCACCCACTAGAACTGCTTCAGCCATTTCAACATTGGCTGCATAATCAGATTCAGTTGAGAACGCGATATCGTCTTCACCACTGGCTGCAAGCACATGGAACTCATGTGAAGCTGAACCACCAATTGAACCTGTATCTGCCTGTACTGGACGGAAATCCAGTCCTAAGCGGGTAAATATACGGCTATAGGTGTCATACATCACATCATAGGTTTCTTGCAATGATGCCTGATCTGTATGGAATGAATACGCATCTTTCATGATGAATTCACGAGAGCGCATCACCCCAAAACGTGGACGAATTTCGTCACGGAATTTGGTTTGGATCTGATAAAAATTCAGGGGTAATTGCTTATAACTTTTTAGCTCATTACGTGCCAAATCGGTAATCACTTCTTCGTGGGTTGGACCCAATACGAATGGATTATCATGACGATCTTTAAAACGTAATAATTCTGGGCCGTATTGTTCAAAACGACCAGACTCTTCCCAAAGCGCAGCAGGTTGCGTCACTGGCATAAAGACTTCTAATGCACCTGAACGGTTCATTTCTTCGCGCACAATCGCATCTACTTTCTTTAAAACGCGCGTTCCCATGGGCAACCAAGAGTATAAGCCTGAAGCTAATTTACGAATCATCCCCGCACGTAACATGAGCTGGTGTGAAATGACCTCAGCATCATTTGGGGTTTCTCTTAACGTTGCAAATAAAAAGCGGCTTGCGCGCATGGAAACTGTCCTAAAGTTAAGTGTTATTTAAAAGATGCTACAACAAGGAGCAAAAATAATAGGCTCACTTTGAGCTGTTGGCATTATGACATGAATCATTCAATTTAGCGCAGTATAAACCACTGCAATGTATTTAAATGTTGAAAATGTAGAGGCATTTAGATGAGATAAAAGCAGAATTGGCCCTGTAATTTCTTACTTTTAATGGCTGCGTTTTATTCCAGTGTCTTTAAACGGCTAATGATATCTGCGTATTCAATTTCTGTTTTATGGTAGGCATTGCGCAGGCTTTCAACGGTTTTTTTGACGTTCTCAATATTCTTGGAATTATTTTCCAGATTGCTTTTTAATTGGGCTGGCAGCATTTCACCTTTACGATGGTAATCCATTTCCTGACGCTTAAAAGCAATCTTATCTTTTTGTAGTTGCTGTAACTGCTCCTGTTGATAATTCAGCTGCTTCTTTAAATTCGCTAAAATCTGATCACGTTTGGCGGTGGCGATCTGGGTATTGCCATAAGCACGTTTTAATCTTAGATCCTGTTCCCGACGACGGGCAACAGATTCACGTTGAGCAGATTGTTGCGCATCAACAGTAGCATTATAAGGTCGATTACGCTTAATCACCTGCATATTGCGGTCAAGCGCTTCATAACCATAACGGATGTGTTCAGGGGTGACTGAGGTGCTGACATTGGCAACGCCGTTCTTGTCATAATAGCGGTACCAAGTGGCTTTGGTGGGTTCCACTACGGCAAAAGTTGAACTTGCAACAAAAAATAGAAAAAATGAGCAGATGTAAGTACGCGTAATCGTTGTAAAGTGACGAATGCGGAAACCGCACTTTAACGAACCAGCCATTACATTCCCCGAAAAAAGTTAATTAAATCACTTATTTTTAAATAATAATCAGTTGTATATTAGTGCTAATTTATACATTTAAAAATACTTATTAGGCAAAAAAATTAGGAATTTAATTAAAAGTGTGATCTGCTTAGGATTGTTTAGAGAAACTGATAGGTTGGTTCAAAAAACTTCATTGATAATGCAAGTAAAGATATGTTAAAAATATCAACTGATCTGTATAAAACAAATTAAACCAACCATAATTTGTATTGAGTATTGGGGCAGGACAATAAATGGAAGATAAATTTCAAAATTTAAAGGTGATGGTGATTGACGATTCTAAAACGATTCGTCGTACAGCTGAAACGTTATTGCAACGTGAAGGCTGTGAAGTCATTACTGCGGTTGATGGCTTTGAAGCATTATCAAAAATTGCAGAAGCTAATCCGGATATCGTTTTTGTTGACATCATGATGCCTCGTTTAGACGGATACCAAACCTGCGCATTAATTAAAAACTCTCTAAATTATCAAAATATTCCAGTCATTATGTTGTCAAGCAAAGACGGTTTGTTTGATCAGGCGAAAGGCCGTGTCGTGGGTTCGGATGAGTATTTAACCAAGCCATTCAGTAAAGATGAGTTGTTAAACGCGATTCGCAACCACGTTAGCGCATAAAATTAAAGATTGAGGAAAAAATGGCTCGCATACTTATTGTAGATGATTCACCTACTGAAACTTTTCGCTTTAGAGAAATTTTAACAAAGCACGGTTATGATGTAATTGAAGCAACCAATGGTGCAGATGGGGTGACCTTGGCACAAGCAGAATTACCTGATTTAGTGCTTATGGATGTGGTTATGCCAGGGATGAATGGCTTTCAGGCAACCCGTCAAATCAGTAAAGGTAAAGACACACAGCATATTCCTGTGGTGATCGTTAGTACCAAAGATCAGGCAACTGACCGTGTTTGGGGTAAACGTCAGGGTGCTTGTGACTATTTGACCAAGCCTGTAGATGAACAACAACTTATTGATGTGATTAAACAATTATTAAGTTAATTCGCTCAATGTGAGCCTTCTCATTATTCAATACGGGATAGGGTATGGCAGCAAATGGATTTATCGAGTTGCTTCGTTTATCCAAGCGAGGCAATAAACAATATACTTCAACTCAAAATGAAACGAACCGTTGGTCGGGCATTGCATTTGAGATGTTGGGGCAATATTTTGTTGCGCCATTGGGGGAAATTTCTGAGGTAATTTATCCTCCGAAATATACACCGGTACCAAATACTCAGGCGTGGGTACGTGGTTTGGCAAATATTCGTGGAAGACTGCTTTCGGTTTCTGATTTAACACATTTTATTTCAGGGCAAAGAAGCCAGTTTTCTCCGACGCAAAAAGTGATTTGTATTAGCCATCAAGATCATTATGTGGGGTTGGTCGTTGATCAGGTTTTGGGGATTCAGCACTTTAATAAAAAGAGTTTTTTCTCTCAAAATAATGATCTGGATAATAAGTTAAAAGACTATTGCCAAGGTCATTTCCACCAACATAATCAACAATGGCATGTGTTCTTATTGAGCCGATTATTAAAAAATCCTCAATACATGAATGCATCAATAAAATTTATAAACTAATTTAATACGCTACGGAAGATAAAGGCGTATTTCGGGGAGAAGCTGACATGGGCTTTAAACTTAAAAAAAAGAATGGTAGTGATAGTGCGGGGCTGAAAAAGGGTGGAGCGTTTCTCGATAATATACGAACGCAACTCGATCAGTTCTCCCGTTTATTCGGTGAAACTGAGAAATCAAAACCGATTATCTATCGTGCTTTAATTGCTTTGGCCCTTGCAGTCATCCTCTTAATCTACTTGTTCGTTAGTGTACCGCGTTCAAACCAGTTAACCCGTAGTCTGGGTGAATTGCGTTTGTTATCGCAAACCATTTCACGTCAGGCGACAGAAGCGACAGCTTCGGGTAAACCTGAAGAGATGAAAAAGCTGGTTGAATCGGAAAAGCAATTTACTGAAAACCTTGAAACGGTTGAAAGTGTCTATGGTAAAGGCTCAGATGAATACAAGAAGGTGAATGAGCTTTGGGGCGGAATCTCTAAAAATATTGACCTGATTGCATCACAACAGAAAGTCATTAATCAGCTTTATGATACCAACATTGCGATTAGCGATACCATCCCTGAGATTCAGGCTGAATATAACCTGATGGTTGACCAGATGGTACGTGAGAACATGCCGAGTAGTCAGGTAATTATCACCAAGAACCAAGTGTTTATTGCTGAACGTATTTTACGTTCGATCAACTCGGTGCTGGTCGGTACAGATAATTCTAGCGTTTCTGCAAATGACTTCGGTGCCGATATTGATACCTTTGGTGTGTATTTAAATGCACAGTTAAATGGTAGTTCTGAATTGGGTGTAGACCGTATTAGTTCAGCTGCTTTACGTGAGTCTGTAGACAGCATTAAATCTGACTATGACGCCGTATTGAAATCAGCAGCGGCAACGGTATTGCAAAACGCGAACCAGATCGTGCGTGTACGTCAGGCATCTTCGCAAATCTTCTCTCAATCTGATGCGCTATTGAATTCTTTAAATGCGTTATCAAATAAAGCTGAAGGTGGCTGGGGCAATGTTATTGCAGGTATCGTGCTAATCGGTGCTTTAGGCTTACTGGTTTTCTCTGCACTACAATTACTTGCTTTACGTAGTAACACCGATAAAGAGCGTGTAACCCGTTTACAAGACGAATATGACCGTAACCAGAATGCGATTTTACGTTTATTAGATGAAATCGCAGACTTGGCAGATGGTGACTTACGTTCTTATGCGACAGTATCTGAGGACTTTACAGGTGCAATTGCCGACTCGATTAACTTTGCGATCGATCAGTTACGTGACCTTGTATCGCGAATCACGGATACTTCTCAAGAAGTTGCACGCTATACCCAAGATACCCAGAACATTACCAACCAGTTAGCCGAAGCTTCTGAACATCAGGCGCAAGAAATTGCGGGTGCATCCGCGGCAATGAACGAAATGGCACTGTCCATTGACCAAGTATCTGCCAACGCATCTGAATCTGCTGATGTAGCACAACGTTCGGTACAGATTGCGACCAATGGTGCACAAGTGGTAAACCGTTCAATTGAAGGTATGGATCACATTCGTGAACAGATTCAGGAAACCTCGAAACGTATTAAACGTTTGGGTGAATCGTCTCAAGAGATTGGTAATATCGTCTCGCTGATTAACGATATTGCAGACCAAACCAACATTCTGGCATTAAATGCAGCAATTCAGGCGTCGATGGCAGGTGAAGCAGGTCGTGGTTTCGCAGTCGTAGCCGATGAAGTACAGCGTCTTGCAGAACGTTCTGCATCAGCAACCAAACAGATTGAAAGTCTGGTTAAAACCATTCAAACGGATACCAACGAAGCCGTAATCTCGATGGAACAAACTACTTCCGAGGTTGTTCGTGGTGCGAATCTGGCAAAAGATGCGGGTATTGCACTGGATGAAATTCAAACAGTATCGGGTGACTTGGCGAAACTGATTGCAAGCATTTCGGATGCAGCAAAACTTCAGTCTGCTTCTGCAAGTCATATTGCAACTACGATGAATGTTGTACAGGAAATTACGTCACAAACGACAACAGCAACGTTTGATACAGCACGCTCAGTTTCTGAGTTGGCAAATATGGCTGAATCGTTACGTGAATCAGTAACTGACTTTAAGTTACCTGAGTAAAACGAATTGGAAAGGCAGATGGGGGTGTCTGTCTTTCCATTTTAGATGTGTTGGATATCTCAACAAGGTGATGGCGAAGTGGAACTACATCTTGTGTGATAGATAGACGTAATTTTTACCCACGTTGGTGGATAAAAACGAAAGAAGCAGCTATGAAACAAATATTAAAAACGTTAGTTGAAACGATGACGCTTCCTGAAGACAGTTATCTTGAACAAGATGCAGAGATTCTTGAGATTTTTATTGAAGAATTAGATGAGATCTTTGTTGAGTTAGAGCCATTACTTGTTCAATGGAAAGAACAACCACATCAACAGAATGTGCTGACCGATATTCGCCGACATTTCCATACTTTAAAAGGTTCTGGAAGAATGGTCGGCGCAAAGTCTTCAGGTGAGCTGGCATGGACAGTCGAAGATACTTTAAATCGTGTGATTGCGGGCACGATTACTTTAAATGCTGATATTCAGCGTTTTGTACAATCGGTTTTTAATCTTTATCGCTTTAAACTTGCGCATGACTTTAAGGCAGTTCAGGCCCATCAGGTCGACTTCAAACCATTGGTTTTACTCGGACAACAATTACAACAGCAGCAAAGTCCTGAACCTGCGCTGGCAGAGCTTTTAAATCTTGCCACTGATCTTAATCATGACGAGGCATTGACTGGTCTTGAGCTAGTGGATGATGTTGTCGTTGAAACGGATGCACAGGATCAAGCGCCACAGCAAGTTGAGCCTGTATCTGAGCTTGAATTGGCGACGCCGTTTGAAGATGAGGCACTGGCCAAAGAAACTCTGGCCATTTTCCAGGAAGAAGCCGAAGAACATTTGGCGACCATCAATCAGTTCTTACAAAATGATCGTCCAAGCAATGATCAATACAATACCTTGATTCGTGCGTTGCACACCTTGCGTGGCAGTTCTGCAATGGCGCATGTCGATCATGTCTTTGAAGCCAGTTCAAAAGTTGAAAATCTGTTTAAAACATTATTACAGGAAGAGCTGGACTCAAGTTCAGATGAAACAGCTTTATTGACGCATTATGCACAGTTTGTCGGTGATTATTTACATACCTTGAAGCATGAAGGTACTCAACAAAAGTTCAATGAAATTTATGAGACTTTTAATGTTGCGTGGGACAGCTATGACTTCCAGTTAGAAGAAAAGAATGGTGAAGCAATACGTCCACAAGGTCTGGTATCTCAATTAATTGAATTGGAAATTAATGACTTACTGGATGTTGAATTTGATTTCGAGAAGCGAGCACGCCATGAGTTCCCGCAATATATCCAGTTACTGAGTCAACAGGCCGAAATTCTGTTGCAGCATACGCATCATCATGCAACGATTGGTATGTATCAGTACACCAGTTTATTGCGTTCAAGCTATCAAGATCTTATTTTTAAACCAAGTTTACTCAATCTTGATTATGCTTTTGAACTTTACCATCAAGTTCATCAACAGTTTATCCAGTTATTTGATACCTTGGCAGCCGGTCAGCGTGTCACTTTAACCAAAGCACATGAACGTGTTTTAAATGAATTAAGCTCATTTACTCAGCAAAATGTTGAGTCTGTGCAGCAAGAAGCTGTGGATGTCGAGACCCATACAGTTGAAGAAACTTTGGCGGTTGAACCACAAGCAACTTCAAGCGCTGTGACTGACTTAGCTGCCCAATTTGCACTGGATAAGCAACAGTTAGATTCGGATGAAGCGAACCGTGATTTTGATCCAGACTTGCTCGATATCTTCCTTGAAGAAGCAGATGAACTGCTTGCAGGAATTGATACTGATCTCAATACATGGGCGGCGGATCATAAAAATATTGATGCTTTAAAGAATCTGATGCGTTATTTGCATACTTTAAAAGGTGGTGCAAATATGATTCAGGCACGTCATATTGGCCTGATTTCGCATGAGCTAGAAACCATTTATGAAAAGTTGATTAACCAGCAAATTCAAGCAACACCTGCACTCATTGCTGTGATTCGTGCTGTACAGGATGATATTGCTGATCGGATTCAAATTATTCGTGATCAGCATGTCGATTATCCAGCAACGCATGCTTTGGCCGTTCTCCATAATTTGGAAAAAACCACGGTTACAGCTCCGCAAGCTGATGTTACTTTCGCTACGCCACAACCTGTCCTTGAGACGGTTGAAACACAGACCAATGATAGCGCTGTTGAGACAAGTAACTCGGGAACTGCAATCCCAGCCAATGCAACTGTCGATGTAACTGCGTTTGCAGCACAACTGGCACTGGATAAGCAGCAATTACAATCAGCAGAGTCAAATCGTGACTTTGATCCAGATTTGTTGGATATTTTCCTTGAAGAAGCCGATGAACTGCTTGCAGGGATTGATATTGACTTAAGCACATGGACCGCCGATCATCAGAATTTGGATGCTCTAAAAAATCTGATGCGTTATTTGCACACCTTAAAAGGTGGTTCAAATATGATTCAGGCGCGTCATATTGGCTTGATTGCGCATGAGCTGGAAACCATCTATGAAAAGCTGATCAATCAGCAAACTCAGGCGACTCCACAATTGGTGGCAATTATTCGTTTAGTTCAGGACGATATTGCAGACCGCATTCAGACCATTCGCGATCAGCAAACAGATTATCCATCATCGCATGTGGTGCAGTTACTTCAACAGGCAGACCAAACGGTTGCTCCTGTAACGCTTGAGCCAGTGATTGAGGCTGTAGATGCATTTGCAGCAATTGAAACAGATGTTGTTGAAGCGCAAGCCGAATTACCTGAATTTGCCGAAGTTGAACCTGCACTTGATGCACAGACGCTGACATTAGAGCCAGAAACAAGCGCGGTTGCCTCAGATGAGATAGTTGATGCGACTTCTGCAACTCAAACCCTTGAGACGGTGGCAGAGCCATTGGACGATGATGTTCGTTCGCTGGTCGAGCAGACTTTCCTCGAGGAAGCAGAAGAGCTGCTGGAACAGGCACAAAGCTTATTGAAGCAATGGTTTGAACAACGTGGTAATCGTAGTGTGCTGCTACAGTTACAACGTAATGCCCACAGCTTAAAAGGTGGCGCACGCATGGCTGAAATGGATGCCATTGCTGTAATTGCCTATCATTTAGAAAATGCTTTTGAGCAGTTTGGTGTTCATCATTTCAATTCAAATGTGTATGACAACCTGCTGAATACCGCATTAGCATGGCTGCATGAGGCCATCTTTAAGCGTCAATATGCGAATTTTGATGGTTTAAAACAAAGTCTGGAGAAGATGGAGTTTGTCGATGTTTCGGCACAACTTCCTCAGAAACTTTCTGCGAGAGATATCTTCACGCCTGAATATACGATGGAGTTTGTTCAGGGCGATGGAACAGAACCGCCATCAATGCTGGGTGAGTGGGAAACCACAGAACGTATTGAACAGAATAATGAAATGATTCGTGTCTCTGCAGATGTCATCGAGAAGATGATTGACCTGTCAGGGGAAAATGCGATCAACCGTTCGCGTATCGAGATGGACTTAGGTCAATTGGGCGGTACGCTGACGGAAATGGAGCTGGCGATCAAGCGTTTGGCGGATCAGTTACGTCGAATGGAAGGTGAGCTGGAAAGTCAGATTATTGCACGACATGGCGGAGAAGATGCGCGTTATGCCGACTTCGACCCATTAGAGATGGACCAATATTCATCTCTGAACCAGTTGTCAAAATCACTGGCCGAATCTGCTTCGGATTTGGTTGACTTCAAGACCACATTGTCTGAGAAGATTCGTGATACAGAAGGCTTGTTGCTGCAACAATCTCGTATTCAGGCTGAGATTCAAGAAAGTTTAATGCGTACTCGTCTGGTACCATTTTCACGCTTGTTACCGCGTTTACAGCGTATCGTGCGCCAAACCGCTTCAGCATTGAACCGTCCAACTGAATTGGTGGTGAACAATACTGAAGGAGAATTAGACCGTAGTATTCTTGAGCGTCTGGTTTCACCTTTTGAACATATGTTACGTAACGCGATTGACCATGGTATTGAAGATCGTGAACAGCGTTTACAAGCCAATAAACCTGAAACTGGTCACATTGTCCTGAACATTGGTCGTCAAGGTACTGATGTGGTCGTGACTTTCAGTGATGATGGTAAAGGGATCGATGTTAACCGTATTAAAGAAAAAGCACTGCAAACGGGTCTAATGACGCCAGATCAGAAGCTGGAACAGGAAGAGATTTTACAATTTATCTTCCATCCTGGTTTTAGTACCGCTGCTCAGGTTACACAGATTTCTGGGCGTGGTGTAGGACTGGATGTGGTACAAAGCGATATTAAAGCTTTGGGTGGCCATGTCAGTGTAGATTCTACATTGGGTACAGGCACTACCTTTACCATCCGAGTTCCAACAACGGTTGCAGTAAGTGATGCCTTGATGGTTAAAGCAGGCGATCAACAGTTTGCATTCCCATTGGCACAGATCGATCGTATTGTTCGTATTTCACCAATGGCACTTGAGCAATACTTTGACAGTCAGGATGACTATTTCACCATTGATCAGGAACGTTACCGTTTACGCTATCTTTCTGAGTTTGTGGCAGGACAGCCAATTCCGCGTTTGAGTGGTGTGGTGCATTCTTTACCTGTATTGCTGATCAAAGGTGCACAAGGCCAGACTACGGCATTACTGGTGGATCAGTTGATTGGTTCGCGTGGTCAGATTGTGGTAAAACCTGTCGGACAGCAGTTCTCTAGTATTGGTGTCATTGCGGGTGCAACGATTCTGGGTGATGGTCAGGTCTGTTTAATTCTGGATGGTCAGAATATTGCGCGACAAGCGCAGTCGACTGCACGTAGTAAGCAGGCCGATGAGACTTATACTAAACAGCGTTATGATGAACGCCGCCTGATCATGATTGTCGATGACTCGGTCACCGTACGTAAGGTGACTTCGCGTCTATTAGAGCGCCAAGGTTATGATGTGGTCACTGCCAAAGATGGTGTTGATGCGATGGAGCAGCTCGAAACAGTGAAACCTGACCTGATGCTACTGGATATTGAAATGCCACGTATGGATGGTTTTGAGGTCACAAACCTTGTACGACACCATGAGTTGCATAAGGACTTGCCAATTATCATGATCACCTCACGTACAGGTGAGAAACATCGTGAACGTGCATTGTCGCTTGGTGTAAGTCAATACATGGGTAAACCATTCCAGGAAGAAGCACTTCTGGAAAATATCGAAAGTTTACTGGCTGTGCGCTAAGAGGTAGAAAAAATGGTAAAGAAAAGCGCAAACTCGGCATTGGGGCAGATTGACCAGCAAGAGTTACAACATTTAATTACGGTCTCAACGGGATTTATTGATGCATACATTATTGAATGTCATCAAAAGGTTCCGATGTTGTTGCCGCAGAATATTGTCTTGTCAGCAATGGATACTCAAACCAATGTTGAACATATTGAATGGCATGATTTGAAGCTGCCTGTTTATGCGGTGAATGATCCTGAGCAAAAACAAGGTGTGGCGCTGGTTGTAGAAGGTGAGGATGTGTCACAGCGTTTTGCACTGGTTTGTAATGAAATGCCCGAGTCGATCCGTTTACGTATTTCGGAGATTGTCGATGAAGAACGTGAGATTGATGATGATAAAGTCTTTCAATATGTGAAGATGGGGGAAAACAAGTTTTATGTCCCTAATCTGCAAAATATACAAGCCCAACTGGGACTGTAATAAAAAAGGAACTCATTTGAGTTCCTTTTTTATGTGCTCTTGTAATGTTTAAGCAAGTAGCTCTACTAAAATTTGCTCATAGATTTCAGCGAGTGGCTCTAATTCTGCGACATTGACATGCTCATTGATCTGATGGATGGTGGCATTCAATACGCCCAGCTCTAGCACCTGTGCACCTGTTGGCGCGATAAAGCGACCATCTGAGGTTCCACCGCTGGTTGATAGTACAGTGTCAACGCCAGTCACATTTTTAATTGCT
Organism: Acinetobacter sp. YK3; assembly: GCF_001729365.1. Classification (NCBI taxonomy): domain Bacteria; kingdom Pseudomonadati; phylum Pseudomonadota; class Gammaproteobacteria; order Moraxellales; family Moraxellaceae; genus Acinetobacter; species Acinetobacter sp. YK3. The sequence goes on along the minus strand of NZ_LZPJ01000101.1, from coordinate 42,602 downwards.
GTTTTTGCTGCATTCACTAGCTCACCGACTGGAGTCAGGAAGGGTAAACCAGACAAAGTCCATTGAATGTCGTAATTAAGCTGATGTTTATCTAAAGTCTCAAGTACGCGTTGTTTCAAGATATCAGCGGTGACTTCAGTTGAGTAACGGAAGTTGAAAGTTACTTTCAAAGTGCCCGGGATCACATTGGTCGCACCTGTGCCTGCCTGAATATTTGAAATCTGGAATGAGGTCGCAGGGAAATATTCATTGCCATTGTCCCAAACGGTTTCACACAACTCATTGAGCGCTTTAGATGCGGTATGAATTGGATTTTCTGCCAGATGTGGATAGGCAACATGGCCTTGTTTACCATGAACAGTTAAAACGGCATTTAATGAACCACGACGACCATTCTTAACAATATCACCAAGCTGATGCGTACTTGATGGTTCACCCACCAGACACCAAGTCATTTTTTCATTACGCGCTTCTAATGTCTCAACCACTTTAACCGTACCATTAATCGATGGGCCTTCTTCATCAGAAGTGATTAAAAATGCAATTGAGCCTTTATGGTTCGGATGTTTGGCAACAAAACGTTCAGAAGCCACCACCATTGCAGCTAGCGCTGTTTTCATATCAGCAGAGCCACGGCCATACAACTTACCATCGCGAATACTTGGTAAAAACGGGTCTGAATTCCATGCATCTAAATGGCCGGTCGGCACCACATCGGTATGGCCTGCAAAGCAGAATACTGGATTTTCAGTACCACGACGCGCCCATAAATTATCAACATCTTCAAAACGCATGTTTTCGATATTAAAGCCAATCTTTGCTAAGCGTTCAGCCATAATATTTTGACAATCATGATCAACAGGAGTGACGGACGGCTGACGTAGAAGTTGTAAACTAAGTTCAAGAGTATCGGAATGGTTCATGCGAGATGTAGCTAAATCTGGTGAAATATGAACCGGTATAATAGGGGAATCTGATCGAGAAAGGTATTAAAAATAAACCTTATCTAGGTCTAGATAAGGTTCAGGGATGCTTTTTCTATAAAAATTACATTTTATCCTGAGTTTTTTCGGCAGTCTGAGTAACCTTGTCACCAGCTTTAGATACATCTTTACCAAAACCCTTAAATGTATTACAGCCAGTTAAAACAACAGCAGCCATGATCGAAGCAACTAAGATTTTTTTCATCATCTTCTCCGTTTAAATGTAATTATGATGTACTTAAGAGGCTAAAAAATTTACCATTAAATGAACATAAGGGTTTGATGGTAAATGTGTTATGAAATGTTATTTACCTAAGTAACAAATCAATTAAGTTAAACTAAATAAAAGTGAAGATTGGCGGAACATATAATAACTAGGCGTTGGTGTATGGTGATAATAAAGCCCATTGGTCCACCAGATAGCGGGTAGCGATGAAGCGTCTTGATCAGGGCAGAGCCATTCATGTCGTTGTAAGCGATAATAGGGTGTAGTTGGTATCTGGGTTCCCCATTGACCTAAACGCCGTGAAGTATTAATCCACGAAGGTATGCTTAATTCGCTTTGATCTGTAGGCAAGTACAACTGACCTTTCATCACTGCAAACTTACGCTGAATTGGATAATGATTTGCCTCGGTAAACTGGAATTGACGTTCGGTAAAATGTTTTAATTTACGCTGTAACGTATCTTCTCTATTTAACCCAAACCATTGTGCTAGATCGAGTTTGCCTTCGCCTAAATAATATTTTAAGGCAACTTCCCAATGTTCAACTTCTTGCGTTTCCTGATTGAGCACAACAAAATCCAGCTCACCTAAGGTAATGGCACCTGCAATTTTTTGAATGCTATGCCCAAGCAGTTGATAGGGATGGTAGTCATCATCCAATAACCAGAACCAGAGTAAGTTTTCAAAACGTAAGCCAAGTCGTGTGCTTTTAAGTTGGGCCAGAAAATCAATCAGTGGTTGTGGTTGCTGATCCAGTTGCTGTAAACGTGATTCATAATTTTGATAATGCGTTTGCCATTTCTGATCAGGATGTAATTCAAAATGATTTTTTATGGCGAGATCGTTTGGAATTTCAGTCAGGATATTCGGGCTGGCAATACAGAATGCCAAATGCCGTACGATTGGATTGTTAAACTGTAACCACGGCTCAAAAAAACAAGGGGTGGTAATCATTTTCGACATCAAGCCACTCAATCATTGAAATAATAGGTTAAGTTTAAGAAACCACAATAAAAACACTTTATACTAGCACGGTTGTAAACAGCTGTTGGTTAATTGCTCAATGAAAACTTTATTCTGGCGTAGCTTAGTCGTGATTTTTATTACGTTGGGAATCATTGGGGCAATTTTACCGGGCATGCCTACAACCGTCTTCCTGATTTTGGCTGCATGGGCTGCTTCTAAAGGCTGGCCTGAAATGGATGCATGGTTATTGAACCATCCTAAATATGGCCCCACCTTACGCAACTGGCGTGAACATGGCACAGTACCGCGTAAAGCAAAATGGATCGCCAGTATCATGATGCTGCTCAGTGGTATTTTGATGCTATTCACCAATGCGCCATTCCTCGTCAAAGTTTTTACCGATGTCACTATGTTTATCGTGGCCGTGTGGTTGTGGTTACGACCCGAGCCTGAGCAGCGTTAAGAAAAGCAACGCTCTTGCGGAATATATTCCTCATGCGCAAGATGAGCAGCTATGCTGCAAGTGGCGAGTTAAGAAAAGCAACCTCTTGGGAAATGTATTTCTCATGCGCAAGACGAAAACCGTATTCGAGTAAATGTATTAAGCAATCTTTATCTTAAGTCCCATCCAACACATATCCGAATAACACGAACAAAGAACGCAGATCATGTCTACGACTCTATTTTATTTTCCTCGTCAGCTTTAACACCTACCACCCACTAAAACTACTGAAAAGTACAAGAAAAAGTGCTTCATCTATGTTGAAATAAATGTGTTCTATCATTTATCGAGATAATAATGACCTATACCCTTGATCAGGCAGACATCATCATAGACTTGGCACAACAAACGCTACGTTTGCCTAAACATAACAAATTCTATGTGATCTCTTCGGGCAAAAACGGTATTGGTGAACAGGAAAATAGCGGTAAGACCCCAAGAGGTTGGCATCAAGTCGCACAAAAGATTGGTGGTGATGCACCAAAACATGCAGTATTTATCGCGCGTCAACCGACTGGTGAAGTCTATGATCTGCAATTAGCTCAGCAATTTCCTCAACGGGACTGGATCTTGTCACGCATTTTATGGCTGGATGGTCTGGAAGAAGGCTTTAATCATGGGGAAGGGCACGATACCTTTAAGCGTTATATCTATATTCATGGTACACCTGACACCGAGCCAATGGGCATTCCAATGTCTCATGGTTGTATTCGAATGAAAAATGATGAAATCGTTGAGCTGTTTGATCTCGTTTCTGAACAAGCGCTGGTCTATATTTCTGAACAAGCCTTAGAAAACTAAATATGAAAATGCGAATAAGTGCTTAAATAAAATACGAAAATATCATTTTTTGCATGGAATTACTTATTTTTTAATCATTCGTTCGGTTTTTTCAGAAAAGAATGGCAAAAGCGTTTGACAGGCTGTAAAGATTCTCTATAATGCACCTCACAAACGATGAAGACGTTAAGGGCGCTTAGCTCAGTTGGTAGAGCGTCTGCCTTACAAGCAGAATGTCGGCGGTTCGATCCCGTCAGCGCCCACCAAGCCTTTACGTTAAGACTCAAGTGCAGCGGTAGTTCAGTTGGTTAGAATACCGGCCTGTCACGCCGGGGGTCGCGGGTTCGAGCCCCGTCCGCTGCGCCACTTAAGTTTTAATATTCGTTTGCCATGATTGCAAAATTATCGTGCAGCGGTAGTTCAGTTGGTTAGAATATCGGCCTGTCACGCCGAGGGTCGCGGGTTCGAGCCCCGTCCGCTGCGCCACTTTAAGATTGCAAGATTGGATAGAGTTGAGTAAATTAGAATTTATTCTTTTTATTCAAACAAATTCCTAAAGCATTGCTTTAGATTTGTTACCTCGCTCAGGGCGCTTAGCTCAGTTGGTAGAGCGTCTGCCTTACAAGCAGAATGTCGGCGGTTCGATCCCGTCAGCGCCCACCATAATTTGTGACATTTACTTCTCTATGGAAGTAATACAGTGCAGCGGTAGTTCAGTTGGTTAGAATATCGGCCTGTCACGCCGAGGGTCGCGGGTTCGAGCCCCGTCCGCTGCGCCATTCTCTTGATTCCCTGTTCAAGAGGGTGATAATGTAAGACACTACGCACTCCGTTTGTCTTGCGTCATAAAAATTGATATTCAATCAATTTTTATTCCTCAGGGCGCTTAGCTCAGTTGGTAGAGCGTCTGCCTTACAAGCAGAATGTCGGCGGTTCGATCCCGTCAGCGCCCACCATATTTCTTCCCCAATCTCATATCATTGTAATCAATACAAAGTTATTTTATGATTAGCGTCAATATAATGATTCTAATATGAAGTACTTTATGAGAAATCCTTATCAACGCAAGGCTGCGTCGAAATCTCAAGCTACACCTGCCAATTTTTCGCTCAAAGACACCTATCGTCAATTTATTCAAAATATTATTATGCAACGTCACGTGATCGCGCTCTATCATGACGGCTGGGCTTTATGTTCAACACCATCGGGTCAGCATGCGTTATCTGTATGGCAAAATAAAAGCTTGGCGAAATTATTGATTAAAGACAATTGGGCGCAATACGAAATTCAGGAAGTACCCTTATTGGCTTTTATTGAGAAGATGATTCCCTTTCTAAAAGAAAATAACACGATTTTATCTTTGGATTTAACACCTGAAGGGAATAACCTGCTGGTTACCCCTGATGCTTTATTATTAGATATTAAGAATTTTTTATACCAGATTTACTTACAACGACCAGATGTGTTTGCTGAGTTAAAGCTTCCGTTGCCTCGAGATATTCGTTTGCATAACTCAGCTTCATCATAATTTGAACAGAAAAACCTTAATCAATATTCATTCAGCAACCAGCCGCTGGCATAAGCAAAATATTCTCTTAACCAGGCGTTATAGCGTGTGGCTAAAGGCGTGGTTGCACCGAGCAAGGTAATGTCACGATAGCCTTGTTTCTTGGCAATTGCGGCAGCTCTTAAAGTGTGGAAATCACTGGTCACAATTGCAATCGGTTGCTGGATATTGATGTGTTGGGCTTGTAATAAAGCCTGACTGTTTTTCAGATTGAGTTCAGTACTGGTGCTTTTATCTTCCAGAATGATTTGTGACACAGGAATATTATATTGCTTCTGTAGATAACGAGACATCACCACGGCTTCGCTATCCGTTTCACCATAATCAATCCCGCCTGTCAGTACCAGTTTCGCATTTGGCTGAGCTAGGGCAACAGGAGCCGCACGGTCTAAACGTTTTGCCAGCGTCGCCGAAGGTTCTCCATTTTCTACACCGCTACCCAAAACAATAATGGCCTTTATGGGTAAAACATGTTGTGTTTTTGCATTGTTGTCAGCAAGATAATCAAAGAAATAGCCTAAGCTAATTAACCATGCCCAAAAACAGAGCCAGCCAAAACGCCAGATTGAATGCAAACGGAAGTGGTAGAAAAAGAAACGCTCAATATGATAATAGAAGTAAGAATATAGGCAGAAAAATAATCCAAGCAGGAGAGGGAGCACTGTACCAATATGAATCTTTTTAAATGCGATGAGAATAGCGCCATCTAAAAATAAAACTGAACCAATAAGGGCGAGAAAAACACGAACCCATGAACTTATTTGCATAATCTTAATCGTAGTCGATTTGAACCGTGCTAAGTGTATGCAAAATTAAAAGAAAGGCAAACTCTCCGATTGTCTTAGGAAAATAAAAAAACGAGTGACTGGCACCCGTTTTTTAGAAAAGAATAACGTTAGTAAACGTCGCGGCGATAACGACCTGCTTGTCGTAATTCATCCAGCGTTGCTTCACCAAGAATATCAGTTAAAGCTTGGTCTACACCTGAGGCCATACCTTCAATACTACCACAGACATAAATCACGGCACCTTGCTGAACCCACTTCAGCAGTTCCTCTGCATTATTACGTAAAACATCCTGTACATAGATACGCTGTTGCTGATCTCTTGAAAAAGCGAGATCAAGTCGTTGTAATGTGCCCATGTTTTTCCACGCTTCAATCGTTTCCTGATGGAAGAAATCATGTTCGCGTTGGCGTTCACCAAAAATGAGCCAGTTGGCTGTGTAATTTTGTCGGTTACGCTGCTGTAAAAGGCTCATTAAACCTGCGATACCGGTACCATTACCAATGCAGATAATTGGACGGTTATCATCGATTAAATGGAACGATTCATTGGTGCGGATGCGTAGAGCAATCGGTTGTTTGAGTGGCGCATATTCGGTTAACCAGCCAGAACCTAAACCGAGCTGATTATTTTCATCACGGTTTTGACGTACCACCAGTCTTAATAGCTGTTGGGCAGGAATACTGGCAATTGAATATTCACGCGTTGGCAATGTTGGAAGCTGAGCTAATAATTCTTCTACAGTATTGGAAGGTTTAACTTCAACACGTAGATTTTTATCCCAAAGTGCCTGTTCAATAGTCTGATTGAGAGATTGCACAACAATTTGTGCTGCAATTTGGTGTTTAACCAAAAAGTTTTGGATCTCTGTCTGGCTATTTGCTGGCTGAATCTCAGCAATATCTCCCGCATGCCACGTCATATCCGAAGCTGTGGTCAGTTCAATATTGTAAGCCGCTTGGCCTACACTATTTGGGTTGAGTAGAGTGCGTTCGCTTAATGTCCATTGATCAAAGACTTTTTCAATATTCATGGCATGTAATTCATGCTTGGTCACGACTGAAAGTGCTTCATTCCAGCGCTGAATATCATTGGCATTGGCGTTATCTACTTCGATGAGGTCGAAGAACGGTTGTGCCTTGGATTGTTTTAACCATGCATCCACTGCATAACCAAAGCTGCAATAACTTTCTGGATATTCCTTTGAGCCAAGCGCAAGCACTGCATATTGCATGTGACTTAAATCAAGACTTTGCTGCATCAGCTTTTTGCTAAAACTAGAGGCGAGGTCTGGTGCATCACCAGTACCATAGGTACTGATCACGAATAAAACCTGTGGTGCCTGTAGCAGATCTTGTTCAGTAAGCTGTTGAATCGGTTTTACGTTGGTAGGCTGTTGTGCTTCTTGTAAGCTTGTGGCTGTACGCCACGCCAGTTGCTCTGCGACACCTGTTTGAGACGCGTAAGTAATCAGCCAAGGTTGTGCATTTGGATCAACCTGTTGAGTACCAAGTGATTGACGTGCGGCTTGAGTGAGTTTCTTTTGTTTACGACGCTTTAAGTACAACATCCAGCCAGTTATGAAAAACAGTGGCATGGTCAGTGACGCTAGCATCGCAATGAATTGATAGGTCGAACCAAAGAAACTACCGCGATGTACAGGAAGCATACTGCTCATGATCTTTTCATTGAGCTTTTTATCTTCATACAGTTCAAACTTTTCAAACTGCTTATCTTGGTAATTATAGACGGCCTGATTTCGTGCGCGCTCGTGTTGCGGGATGATATCCACAAAAGACACTTCAACTTTTGCATCATCACGCTTTGGAATATTTAAGGTCAATGTTGAATATTCATGACCAATTTGAGCATTCACACCTGTCCAAGTTTGGGTCAGGATGGTATTGACCTGCTGAGTCGATAAACCTTCTTCTTTATGCTTTCTATTTCTAGGTTCATTGTGCTGTTGGTTACGTTGTGGCTGTTCGACGCCCATGACTTTGAACATACCCGCACGCCACCAGTCATACGACCAATATAAGCCTGTGCAGGCAAACAGTAGATAGAAGATAACCACCCATGTACCGACAACGGCATGAAGATCCCAAATAAAATTACGGCCTTTTAACTTGGGTTTGATAAAGAACCATTGTTTAAAAGTATGTTTCTTTGGAAAGCGTAAATAAAGACCACTCAATACAAAGAAAATCAGCATCAGGGTTGAGGCGCCCGTAATTTGTGCACCAAACTCACCCGCAGTTAAATTTCGGTGTAAACGTTGGATAAATTGCAACGTATCACGACCTTTAATATCGGGTAAGACTTCCGCTGTATATGGGTTGACCATCATGTTATAGCCGCGACGTGCACCTTCTTTTTTAATATTCACGGTGGAAGAGGCGGCGGGATCAGAAGCGATTGTAATACTGTTGATTTCGATTTCTGGTTGTTTTTGGTTGAAATGTTGATAAAGCTGAGCAGGTGTTAATTTGGGTGATTGAGCCACTTCAACAACATAGCTGTCCTGATTAATCCATTTGAGAATTTGTGGTTCATAAGAGTAAATCGCCCCCGTTACGCCCATTAAAGAGAGTATAAGCCCCGCGGTGATCCCTAAAAACCAGTGAATCTGGAAGAAAACTTTTTTAAACATGGTCAAAAAATGTAAATAGAGTGGAATTCATGTAAAAAATTATAACTCAAGAATAAGAATACATTGTGGATTTTGCAGGTAATATTGATTTTGATTCTCATTTATTTTACGGGCAATAAAAAAACCTCTCATTGCGAGAGGTTTTTATTCATCCATGTCTTAAATCGATTTAGGCGCGCCTACAGTTTCATTTAAGTGCTTACGAACGGTATTGAAAGAAAAGTTCTTTGAATCCATACGTTTTGGCAAAATATAAGCACCTTGCTGTTCTTCACCTTTTGGGGTTTTTACCTTGAAATTTACAAGGATAAAGTCTGGTGAGCTATACCATTCATAAATATCTTTCCAGCCAATTGTCGCTGTGCCTTCTTGTAGGCCAACTTTTTGACGCATCACGATACCATGCGGTTGTACACCTAAACGTAAACCTTTAATTTCCTGAACAGGGAATTCAGTCATTTTACGTTTGACGTACCACTCCAGACCAAATTTCTTGATCAAATAAAAAAGAACCACACTCACAATCACTACCCAGCAAATCACGGTAGAGTAGGTTGAGTAATATTTAATAAGTCCTGCTGCAACTAAAGAAAGCACAACAAGTGCAATCATAATCATCCATGCTTTGCGGCTGAATTTGTTGGTACTACGCCAAATCATAAGTTGAGCTTGACGTTGTTCAGCTTCAGAAACTTCGTAAGGAACAGGTTGTAGCGTATAAGCGTATAGCGTTTTGGCGGTCATAGTGTAAAAAATGAGTTTAGAACTGGGTTAAGTTTAACACCTATTGGCATGCAAAGATATTATGCCAATGGCGAATGATTAGAGCGATGCATACTCTGTGCCGTCTTCATTTGGTTCATGACTCAGGCTTTGTTTCAGCATACTTAAACGGGTCAGTACACCTAGCATCAATGACAGTTGCTGCAAGATAATTAATGAGTTTTGATCATTTTCTTCATTGCGGCTTAGACGGTCACGAATGGTTTGCATCATATTTTGTGCTGATAAATCAGGAACTTCATCTCTGAGTAATGCACCTTGAATATCATCCAGCGCCTGATCAAGTAGAGATAATACTTCCTGATCCTGAATTTTTTCACGATGTGCCCCTAATGCTGCGATATAACTTAAAAAAGTATGGCTGAGACATAGAAACTCGAAGGCTAGACTTTTTTGGTTCACATCAATATTCGGTTCGGTGGCAATGGTTGAAATCAGCGAAGCCACTTCTGCATCAGTATTGTGGGCAGCGCGTCGGACAACACGATAATTCAGGGCATTATTACGGCCATGATGATATTGCTCGACCACTTCTGCAAGATATTTACATTGCGCCTGTAAAGAACGACGGATCGAGCGGGGCAGTCTGCGGAATTTCCAGTCTGGCCAGATAAAACTGACACCAAACCAAGCCAGAGCACAACCAATCACCGTATCAATCAAGCGTGGAAAACCAGCTGCAAAGGCTGAGCCATCCAGATTAAAGTTGATTAAGGCTAAAATGGTAATAAAGGCAGTGGCTTGTGCATACTGTTTACTGCGCAATTCTAAAAATAGCACACCGCTCAGCACCAGCATGACCAGTTGTCCTTCAATCGAAGGAATAAAATAGATAATCGCAAGACCGACAATAATGCCGACCAATGTACCAACAATTCGCAAATACAAACGGCGTTTGGTGGCGTTAAAGTTCGGTTGGCAAACAAACAGTGCTGTTAACAGAATCCAGTAACCGTAGGCGATATCAGTCATCTGGATAAATAGATAGCCGATAAACAGCACAATCGATAAACGGACAGCATGGCGAAATAACACCGACTCAGGTGAGAGATGTTGTTTCACACGCACAATAATGTCATTCCAGCCTTTGAGGTCATCATCTTTGAGCTGGCTTTCCGCATGTTGTGCATTGATTTTTTGCAGATTCCGTTCGGTTTCCAGATTCTGTAATTGTGCATCAATTGATTTCAGGTTCTGATATAGCGCAAACAATGCATTAATCCGCACCTGATCATAATGTCCATCTTCGCGCAGTTTTTCCAACGACATCCTTAAATTTTCAAAACTATGTTTGAAGCGTTTGTTATGGACATAACGGGTACGACTGAGGATCGACTGAGACAAATCCTGACAGGCCTTGCCTTGAATGGAAAGAATGCGCTGGAAACGGAACAGAATATCGCTGTGCTGGAAGACTTTTGCCAATTTCTGATAATCAATATGGGCTGAATCGGCACGCTCATGAATATCTTGAGCTACAAAATAATATTGCAGGCTACGCCGTGTGTCCTTTTGACCGCGGTCACCTTTGAGACGAGTTAATAAGGACATGCGTAGATCATTAAAGATCGCCACCAGCTTGCCATTCTCCATGGCAATATCAATCATGCTTTGTTGATAGCTGGATGGAGTCATATCCACATCAAACAGGTTAGACTTGGCAAATAAGAAACTACCTAGCGCAGAATAGGAAGCTGAAAGCTGATCCCGAACTTTCCGCACAGGGAAAAGCAGGAAGCTGATGGTGGAGAGTAGGCCATACCAAGCCGCACCTGCGACTAAAAGGGCGGGTTGAACATACCATTGCTCAAATAAATGCACCCCCAACATGGTATAGACGGAAGTGACCAGACAACCGTAAGCGATTGTGGCATAACGTCGCCCGAGTGAACCGAGTAAGATCCAGCCGATACATGAGGCAATTAATCCGATTGCAAAGGCAACAGGATAGGGGAATAACAGTTGAACCGATGCAGCAGTGATAAAAAATCCGATATAGGTATAAATCAGATTCATGATGCGCACAGAGAAGCGGTCATCAATATCACTAATCGCTGCAGCGACGACACCTAATGTTAAGGGAATCGTTGCAAGTTGATAATCTAATAAATAAGGAACAAAAGCTGTCCCTGTAAAGGCAATTAACATACGCACGTTATACATAAACGTGGTGTTATAGGTTGTTTGTTTTAAACGTCCGAACCAAGGATTCAAGGGTTGTCCTTCTTGTATTCTACAATTGAATTTTCATCGTGACTGTTCACAGGGATAAAGTGTTCGCAGACGTTAATATTATGCACAAATCTGGTGGGGATGCTAAGCTTAGAATATTCCAAAATTTGTTAAAGTGGGGCAGTATGCAGGCCGAGCAAACCAATCAACGTCAATATTCAACAGCATGGATTATGTTGCTTGCTTTGTTAACTGCGTTAGGGCCGTTATCCATTGATATGTATTTACCTGCTTTGCCTCAAATGGCAGATGAATTCGGGGTAAGTACACAAATGGTTGCCAATACCTTGCCTGCTTATTTCTTGGGTTTGGCAATTGGTCAGTTGATTTATGGCCCTGTCAGTGACCGGATTGGACGTAAAACCCCTCTTTATTTTGGCTTGGCGCTTTATGCCATCGCCAGTCTGGCTTGTGTCTTTGCAACCAATGAATGGGCCTTGATTGCAGCCCGTATTTTTCAGGCTTTAGGTGGTTGCGTGGGTGTCGTGATGGCACGCGCTGCAATCCGTGACCGTCTTGACATGCAAGGATCTGCACAAGCATTTTCCAGCATGATGATTGTGATGGGATTAGCCCCAATTCTTGCACCGATGTTTGGGGCGTGGATTCTGAATTTTTTCCCGTGGCAAGCAATCTTTATTAGCTTGGCCATTATTGGCGTAATTTGCTGGTTCTGTGTGCATTTCTTCTTTAAAGAATCTTTGCCCGTTGAGCGCCGTTTAAAATTATCGGTCTATCAAGTCACAACATTATATGGGGCGATCTTAAAGGATGAGAGTTTCCGTGTGCCGATGTTTGCGGGATGTTTAACAGGCGCTGCCTTATTCTGTTATATCAGTTCTGCTTCAGCTGTTTTCATGGGACAGTATGGTTTATCTCAGCAAAATTTCTCTTATGCTTTTGCCTTAAATGCAGCTGGCATCATGTTGATGTCTTCTATTAATAAACACTTAAATACCCGTATGGGCATTTTCCAGCGTTTAAAGCTGGGTGGTGCGATTCAGTGTTTTGGCGCGTTGATTGTGCTAGGGGCGGGCTTTATGGTGCATGCGCCATTATGGTTACTCATGTCTGGCTTGTTCTTGGTGGTGTCTGGCATTGGTTTAACGGGGCCGAATGCGATGGCTTTGGCAATGTCTCAACAAGGCGCGCGTGCAGGCACAGCCAGTGCGATTATGGGCAGTATGCAATTTGCTTGCGGTCTATTGGCGGGGATTATCCTGAATTTCCTGCTCTGGAAAGCGTCCCTGAATATGGGCATCATGATGCTGTTATTTACCAGCGCAGGTTTCTTGGCGATTTTAAAAGTGGGTAAGTTGCAAAGCAGTCGTTCTAGCTAAAGAACTACTGCTGCATTTCTAGTGGATTAATCTAAAAAGACGGTGAAGTTTTCAACTGGTTCGCGTGGCGTAATGAAAGTATTCACAATATGGTCAGGATCGGCATAACCCAAAGCAATTGTGCATACCAGTTCTTCGTCATCTGGTGCACCTAAAATATCTAAAACGATTGGGTGGAAATGATTCCATGCGGCTTGTGGGCAAGTATCCAGACCACGCGCCTTAGCAGCCACCATGACATTTTGGAGCATCATGGAAATATCCATTTTGGAACCAATGCCCATTATTTTATTTACGGTAAAATACAAGGCAACAGGCGCATCAAATAGCTGAAAGTTACGCAATTGCTGCGCTGCCATTTTTTCTTTTTCATCTTTCTGGATGCCGAGCAAGCCATAAAGTCCCCAGCCATTGGCACGACGACGATCAATAAACGGTGAAATCCAGGTTTCAGGATAGTAGGCAAAAGTTTCCTGATATTGGGCAGCCAGTTCAGGCTTTTGCAAAAGTTCAATTTGCGCTGCACAAACACGGTCAATCATTTCAGCACGTTTTTGCCCTGTCACTACATAGACTTTCCATGGCTGAACATTAGTACCAGAAGGCGCACGACTGGCAACCGTCAAGATATCTCTAATGGTTTGGGGATCAACAGGGGTATCTAAAAACGCACGTACCGAGTGACGAGATGTAATGGCCTCATCCACAAGGCGGACTTGTTCCGTGTTCATGAAGACTCCTCAACATTTTGATTTTTTAATGTCTGGAGACTATAAATCAATAAATGTTTTTTGTTGCCAGTTTTTCAGGTATAAATATAGGTTTGAGTAAAAAATATGCAAATAAATTAGCGGATTAACATTAATTGTTGTGAGTTTTCTATCTTTTGTCTGATTTGTGTGAAAAATAATTCTATTGGTAACATAATGAAATCGAAATAATATTTATGCATACTCAATGAAATCAATAAAACTCTTTAAATAAAAAGTACACACAATATTCGAAATTTATGCATAATACGCCCTTTTTAAAATTGATTAGGCTTTCCTTGCTGATCCGGTGAGGGGGAATTTTCTATTTAAAAGACAGCTTGAGTTTATCCAGTTCAATGTCTGTGGGAATTGTTGAAATATACACTATATACAAGGAGCTTCTCATGAGTTTAACTCTCATCCGTAAGCCGTTCGTAATGCAAGGTCTGGCAATTACTGTTGCAACCTTAATGATGAACAGTACACATGCTGCTTCAGAGCAAAAACAGATTCAGCGACTTCATGATGAAGTGAAGGAATTAAGCGCTTTATTACAGCAATATGTTCCCCAAGCAAAACAACAAAATGATACGCCTCAAGTTGCCGTAGCTCCTGCTAGTACAGGGGTTACCACCAATAATCAAAATACTCCTGCTGTTGTCGCGGCCAATACCCCGAAAAAATCTCCATTAAGTTTTAGCGCTGCATCTGGTGCAGAAGTAAAGCTTTATGGTTTCTTGCGTGGTAATGCTTTGTATCAATCAAAAGGCGGCGATGGTATTTTTAACCGCATCAATAAGGTTGATCTGGAAGGCGCTGAAAAGAATAGCGATCGAGGGTAAAGATAATCGTGTAGGGGCAATGGCTTGCTATAACTTCTAAGCCATCTATCCTACAGATGAAAATCATCCGTGAAAACTGAATCACTATAATGTGTAAAAGGTTCTTATATCGGACTGTATGCTTTTTATAAAGTTGATTGAGTTTTCACTCATTTTGAGAGTTACTATTTTAGCAGTTTTGAGGTGGGGACAAGCCATCGAATGAACTGGTGAAATAAACGGAAGAAGATATGGAATTTACTTTTAATGGTTTTTATACCCTGATTTCAGCCGTTATCGTGTTGTTATTAGGGCGTTTGCTCGTTAATAAAATTGATTTTTTAAGACGCTATAATATTCCTGAGCCTGTTGCAGGTGGTCTTGTTGCTGCGGTAGTTTCGCTACTTGTGCATTCGCTTTGGGGCTATAGCATTGTCTTTAGTAGCGAGTTACAAACCAGTTTTATGTTGATCTTCTTTGCTTCTATTGGTTTAAGTGCCAATTTCATGAAGCTCAAAGAAGGTGGTATCGGGTTGGTGATCTTCCTGGTCTGTGTTGCATCATTCATCGTGGTTCAGAATGCTGTCGGTATGAGTCTGGCAACGATGCTGGGTATCGATCCGCTGGTTGGTCTGATTGCAGGTTCAATCACGTTGACAGGTGGTCACGGTACAGCAGGTGCATGGGGTGAGATTCTTGAAACTCAACATGGGATTCAAGGTGCCTTGGCGTTAGGTATGGCGAGTGCAACGTTTGGTCTGATTATCGGTGGTATTATCGGTGGTCCATTGGCTAAATTGTTGATTAACCGTTATAGCCTTGCTCAAGCACAGACACCAGCAGAAATCAAAAACCGCGATACGCATTTAGATCAGCATCCTGACGAACTGGCACCATTTGAAAATCCACATCAAGTCCGTTTAATCACTGCTGATAATGCCATTACTACTTTAGGTATGTTTGCTGCGTGTCTTGCATTTGCAGAGTTCATGACTGGCTTTAGTAAGGGGACATGGTTCGAGTTACCAACTTTCGTTTGGGCACTCGGTGGCGGTGTTATTTTACGTAATATCTTAGAAAGCGTATTAAAGATTGATATCTTTGATCGCGCGATTGATGTTTTTGGTAACGCGTCATTGTCACTTTATTTAGCAATGGCATTGCTTTCGCTTAAATTATGGCAGTTGGCAGATCTTGCTGGGCCGCTCGTCGTAATTTTAGGTGCGCAAACTATTACTATGGCATTGTATGCAGCATTCGTGACCTTCCGTGTCATGGGTAAAAACTACGACGCTGCTGTATTGGCAGCTGGTCACTGTGGTTTTGGTATGGGGGCAACACCAACAGCAGTTGCAAACATGCAGGCAATTACCAACATGTATGGACCATCTCATAAAGCGTTCCTGATTGTTCCGCTTTGTGGTGCGTTCTTTGTTGATTTAATTAACGCAACAGTAATTCAATTAATTTTGAAATTCTTTGCCTAAGTCGGATCAAAAGCCCCCAACGGGGCTTTTTTGATTCATCCATTGTTATCGTATATGTACGGATGTACATAAAATATTTAAAAGCGAATAAGTGATGAATGAAAAATTAAATGACACCCTGATGGCTTGGGTAAGTTTTTTCAATGATCCTTTATGGGACTTCCTCGTTGTTTTCCTTCTTGCAGTGGGTATCTTCTATACCATTGCGACGAAAGCTGTACAGATTAGAATGTTCTTTCACAGTATCAAGGTGATGAAGGGCAGTCGTACTAAAGGTGAAGAGAAAGATTCACACGGACTTACACCCTTTCAGGCATTTGTAACGGGTTTAGCAAGCCGTGTTGGTGTAGGTAACATTGCGGGTGTTGCGATTGCGATTGCGATTGGTGGACCTGGCGCCGTGTTCTGGATGTGGTTTACTGCATTATTGGGTATGAGCTCAGCTTTTATTGAGTCTTCGCTTGCTCAGTTATTTAAAGTGAGAGACAGTAATAGCAAGCAGTTTCGGGGTGGACCAGCTTACTATATTACTCAAGGCTTACGCAGTAAAACCTTTGGTGTGATCTTCGCACTTGCACTGATCTTTACTTATGGTTTCGTATTCAACTCAGTTCAGATCAATGCGATTGCCAACGCTTCTTCACATGCATGGGGCTGGGACAAAGCCAATCTTGTTGCGCACCTAGGTGGTGTTGATCTTGAAATCTCATGGGTTGGTCTGGCACTTGTTGTTTTAGTGGCACTCGCAATTTTTGGTGGTATTAAACGTATCGCTAAATTTGCTGAAATGTTTGTTCCATTAAAAGCAGGTCTGTATTTAGCCGTTGCTTTGTATATTGCACTGAGCAACTACGAACTTCTTCCTGGCATTTTCAAATTGATCTTCACTGAAGCGTTCCAGTTCAACGCCGCAGCGGGTGGTTTCTTCGGTGCCATGATTTCTATGGCAATGATGCAAGGGATCAAGCGTGGTTTGTTCTCAAACGAAGCAGGTATGGGTTCGGCTCCGAATGCTGCCGCTGCTTCTGATGTAAAACATCCTGTGAACCAAGGTTTGGTTCAAATGCTTGGTGTATTCGTAGATACCTTCATTGTATGTACAAGTACGGCAATCATTATCCTTGTTTCTGGTGTTTACCATGATGCAGGCTTCGTGGGTGTTGAATTAACTCAACGTGCTTTAGAGTCTCAAGTGGGCAGCTGGGGTGGTGACTTCCTTGCGATTCTCTTATTCTTGTTCTGTTATTCAGCCGTGTTAGGTAACTATGCTTATGCGGAAAGTAATGTGCAGTTCATCAATAACAATCCAAAAGTCATGTTCATCTTCCGAATTTTTGTGTTGGTGATGGTGTACTTTGGTGCAATTGGTAGCGTTCCGTTAGTTTGGTCAATGGCTGACTTGTTCATGGGAATCATGGCAACCATTAACTTGATCGCAATCTTATTGTTAACACCAATGGCGCGTACTTTATTGAAAGACTATACCTCACAGTTGAAGAAAGGCATTAAAGAGCCAGAATTCAAAATTGATAACTATCCAGAACTGAAGAAAAAAGTCGGTTCTGATATTTGGTAATTTGTTTTTAATAAGACATTGAATCAATGAAAAAAGTCCCTTTCGAGGGACTTTTTTTATGAAGTTTTTATGACAAATGCAAAGAAATTGATACATCTTTTCAAATGTGCTGGCGCTAAAATCCGACACAGAAAAATAGTCAATATGGCAACACTGCGTATGAAACAGCTTAAATTATGGACGCTTGCGCTTTCAATGGTGACCTTGGCGGGTTGCCAAACGACAACTCATTTAAGTCCTGCTGTGGAAGATGCTCAAGCACATGCTGTTTCGCAACCATTTACCTATATTAAACAGCAACAAAAGCGCCCTGTAGTGGCACTGGTGCTTGGAAGTGGTGGGGCGCGTGGCTATGCTCATATTGGTGTGATCGAAGTTTTAGAACAACAAGGCATTCGTCCTGATTTTATCGTGGGAACCAGTGCGGGTAGTATTGTGGGTTCAATCTATGCCAGTGGAAAAAGTGCAGCTGAATTACGTGATATTGCCTTGAAGCTAAAAGCCAATGATGTCCGTGATGTCAATCTGAGTCTGAAAGGCTTTTTTGATGGAAAAAAGGTTGAAGACTATATCAATCAGCAAGTTCACAATACACCCTTAGAAAAGCTGAAAATCCCGCTCTATGTGGTTGCGACAGAGTTAAAAGATGGTACGAAAACCGTATTTAACTATGGCAATACAGGGCAGGCTGTTCGTGCTTCTGCTTCGATTCCAAGTATGTTTGTGCCGACCATGATTCATGATGTGGAATATGTTGATGGTGGTCTGGTCAGTCCTGTACCTGTGCAGGTGGCACGCGAATTGGGCGCAGATGTAGTGATTGCAGTAGATATTTTGGCTCAGCCGATCCATACCGAAACCACCAATGTATGGGGCTTGTTTAACCAGAATATCAATATCATGCAAGGTCGTCTGGCTGAAGAAGAGCTCAAGGAAGCAGATATTGTGATTCAACCTGATCTACGTGAGAAAGCGCATATTTTTGATGTGAAAGGCCGAGAGTCGACCATGCAGGCAGGGATTGATGCAGCCAATGAAAAACTGGCAGATATTCAATGGGCGATTCAAAGTAAAACGGATTTTTCAAAGACTGATCAGCAAAATATGGCGGTACAGCAAAACCGTTCTCTACCACGATAACTTGGTATTCTTCATATTTATACATGGACTTAAGTCGTTGAGTCCATTTACTAAAATGGATTTTCTATAAGAATAAGTTATAAATATTCTACAAAATGCTATTAAAAAGTGCAGAAAAATAGTAAATAACTACAAATCATAAAACTTTTCTATCAGATAGTTTTAAGTTTTGAGTCATAGGATGACGCATTAAAGTTAATTGCAGCACAACAAGGATTGTTAAACACGATGTTTAAATCTTTTTTTCCTAATCCACGATTGTTTTTTATTTCAGTGATTGTGTGGTTATCTCTCAACATGTTGCTCTGGTATACCGGTGGGCATAGTTGGGGAGAGTATCTTGGTTTTCCTAAAGGCTATGCTGAGGCAGAGCTGTCTGTCGGAGTCAATCGATTCTGGGAACCTTCTTCACTTTGGTTTTATCTCTGGTTTATCACTGCAACAGCATTATTCGCTGGGTTTTGGCGTATTTTCTCAGATAACAAATGGCAAGGTTGGTCGATCTGGGGTTCTGCTTTTATTCTGTTTAATATTTGGTTTGGCGTTCAAGTGAGTTTGGCCATAAATGCTTGGTATGTACCCTTCTGGGATATGATTCAGAATATGCTGACCAATGGCGGAGGAAGTATTTCTGATTTGTATAAAGAAACCATGGTTTTTTTATACATTGCCATGGTTGGTGTAACTATGGCTGTGTTAAATGCTTTTTTCACCAGTCATTATGTATTTCGTTGGCGTACAGCAATGAATGAGTATTATACCGAACACTGGCCTAAGCTACGCCATGTCGAGGGTGCGGCACAACGTGTGCAGGAAGACACGATGCGCTTTGCCACGATTGTTGAGGATCTGGGTGTTGAACTGGTCAAAGCGATCATGACATTGATTGCATTTCTGCCATTATTATTTCAACTTTCAAAACATGTTCCTGAAATCCCCGTAATTGGAGAGCTTCAATATTCGCTTGTTTGGGCTGCAATCGCATGGGCGATATTTGGTACGGTTTTGCTCATGGTGGTTGGGATAAAATTACCAGGGCTACAGTTCAATAATCAGAAAGTCGAAGCCGCATTTCGTAAGGAGTTAGTTTATGGGGAAGATCACGAAGATCGAGCACAGCCAGCAACTCTAAAAGAGCTGTTTGGACGGGTCCGCAAAAATTATTTTCGCTTATATTTTCACTATACCTACTTTAACTTAACTGCTTCATGGTATGGGCAGCTGGATATTCTTTATAACTTATTCGTACTATTCCCAGCGATTGCTTCTGGTAAGTTGACGCTTGGTTTAATCAATCAGATTGGCGGTGTTTTTGGAAAGGTTCGTGAATCCTTCCAATATTTGATTAGCTCATGGAAAACCATTATTGAGCTACTCTCTATTCATAAACGTCTTAAAGCTTTTGAAAAAATCTTGGATTAGTTCAGTCATTTGTATAGCAAAGCCTTAGTTCAACACTAAGGCTTTTTTTATGGGCGATGATTTTTTGTGTATTAGTTTTTATGTGAAAAGTGAATATATATTGCAGGGAAAATGACTTTATTCAGCAAAAGTGTTTCACTATAGTCTGTTGATAAAATTAATGATCTCTCATTTTTCTCTTGTATCGCTTAGAACTTAAATAAACAGGATAAATCATGAAACCTTTATTGCTTAAAAGTGCCTTGGCCGTTGCGCTGACTGCGACAACAATAAATGTCTGGGCAGCTCAAGCTATTCAATCCGCCCAAACTCAAAAAATCTCAGGTATTGATCAACAGTATATTGATCAGAATGGCAGTGCAAATAATGACTTTTATGATTATGTGAATGGAACATGGCTGAAACAAACTGAAATTCCAGCGGACAAGGCTCGTTGGGGTGCATTTAATGAGTTACATGAATTATCAACCAATCAATTACATCGCATCGTTGAAGACCTGACTGCGCAAAAATGGGCAGCAGGCAGCGTAGAGCAAAAGATTGCCAGTCTGTATGCCAGTTTTATGGATGAAAAAGCGATTGAGGCGAAGGGCATTCAATCTTTGCAGTCAGAGTTAGCACGGGTCGATGCACTTCAAAGTAAACAAGGTTTTGCCCAATTAATGGGGCATTTTTCTCGAATTGGCGTCAGAACACCGTTTGATATCAGTATTGGTCAAGATATGAAGCGCTCAGATGTGATGATTGCGGGATTGGTGCAACGTCGACTGGGTTTACCTGATCGTGACTATTATTTAAAAGACGATCAGAAGTTTGTAGAAACGCGTGCAAAATATCTCAAGCATATTGAACGTATGCTGCAATTGTCAGGTGATCAGCAAGCGGCTCAACATGCAAAAGAAATCCTGACGCTTGAAACCGAACTGGCGAAGATTCAGTGGAGCAATGTTCAGAATCGTGATTTATCGAAGCGTTATAATATTTATAAAACCAAAGATCTAAAAAAATTAACGTCGACATTTGACTGGAATACTTATCTCAATTCGGTTGGGGTGAAGGATAAAATCCAAACCATTCAGGTGAACCAGTTAAGTTATTTTCAATCCCTTGATCCAGTGATTGATCGAACTCCTTTAAACGTTTGGAAGGCTTATTTTAAATGGAATCTCATCAGCAGTTTTGCGCCTTACCTGAATAAAGCCTTTGTCGATGAAAGTTTTGCTTTCTACGGTAAGACTTTACGTGATGTTGCCGAACAGGAAGTGCGCTGGAAGCGTGGTGTACAAACTGTGAATGGGGTACTGGGTGATGGTCTAGGCAAAATCTATGTGGAAAAGCATTTTTCTGCGGATAAAAAACAACGCATGGATACTTTGGTTCAGAACCTGATACAGGCTTATGACCAGAGTATTAGCCAATTGGACTGGATGAGTCCCGAAACTAAAGTACAGGCCAAAAAGAAATTATCCAGTTTGTCGATTAAAGTCGGTTATCCAAAGAAATGGCGTGATTACTCAGCGCTAGATATTAAAGAGGGTGACCTCATTGGTAACGTGATTCGTGCCAGCGAGTTTGAGCATCAAGATGATTTAGATAAACTAGGTAAGCCAGTGGATCGTGATGAATGGTTTATGACACCGCAGACGGTGAATGCCTATTACAATCCATCATCTAATGAAATCGTATTCCCAGCTGCCATTTTACAACCGCCATTTTTTAATATCGATGCCGATGATGCAGTTAATTATGGTGGCATCGGCAGTGTCATTGGACATGAGATTAGTCATGGTTTTGATGATCAGGGTAGTCAGTTTGATGAATTGGGGAATATGCGCAATTGGTGGACTGCACAAGATCACAAGCGCTTTAAAGCCAAAACACAGGCTTTGGTGGCACAGTATAATGCCTATGAACCGATTGCAGGGTATCACGTCAATGGTGAGCTGACTTTGGGTGAAAATATTGCAGATAATTCTGGACTATCGATTGCCTACAAAGCCTATCAAATTTCATTGGCAGGCAAGCCAGCACCTGTTATTGAAGGTCGAACTGGTGAACAGCGTTTCTACATGGGTTGGGCACAGGTCTGGCGTGCCAAGACCCGAGAAGCTCAAGCGATTGTATATTTAAAAACAGATCCACATTCGCCAGATAAAGTTCGGGCCAATGGCGCTTTAGTCAATCAAGCACCGTTCTATGATGCGTTCAAGATTAAGGAAGGGGACAAAATGTATTTGGCGCCTGAAAAACGGGTCAGTATCTGGTAATTCGAGATTCAATAAAAAACCTGCATCAAGCAGGTTTTTTATTGATGTTTAAAGCTTAAAGAAAGGCAATTCCCAGTCCAGCACCCGCAGCCATGACCCAGAGTGGATGAACTTTTTTAAACATGCCCAAGATTGCGGTGACGATTACGATCATTACCAGCAGCAGGTTTTGTGCAGATGCATCGGCAATCAACCACGCACTGACTAGAACCAAACCCACAGTAATCGGTTTCAAGGCTTTTTCAAAACGTGCACGTAATGGATTGGCTTTAAAACGTTCCCAGAATTTAAGTGCATAAATGGTAATGATGGATGAGGGGCCAAATTTCGCTAGTGACGTAACCAGTAGTCCTGCTGGGCCTGCGACATGCCAACCAACCAAAGGCACAATCATCATATTCGGGCCAGGGGCCGCTTGCGCCATCGCAAACAGTGAACTAAATTGCTCGGCAGTGAGCCATTGATGGACAGTAACAACCTGATGCTGCATCTCAGGCAGAATGGCGTTACCACCACCAAAAGCCAGCAATGAAAGTTGAGTAAAAACAATGGCAAGGGTGAGTAAGATCATGATTTTTTCACTCCTAAAACCAGCATGTTAATTGCGAGTAGAATGGCTAAAGTCAGTGCCAGTGGGAGCTTGATCCAGATCATAAAGACGAAGGTCAATCCAATGGTAAAGATGGTCAGGTAACTTTTTAAGATCGGTCTGAGCATCTTCAATCCTGTCGCAAAAAGTAAGCCTGCCGCCGCTGCTGCTAGACCTTGAATCATATGTTTGACTGCTGGGAGATACTGAAAATACTCATACACCTGATAGATGATCAGCACGATTGCCGTCGGTGCGGAGATCAAACCAAGCACTGAGCTGATTGCGCCTTTAACACCTTCGAATTCCATGCCAATTGCAACAGCCATATTGATGATGTTGCCGCCGGGCAATAATTGGCAGACGCCTAACAAGTCGGTAAATTTGCCTTCATCTATCCATTTGTGTTCTTCAACGATGATGCGATGAGCCAAGGGTAAAACCCCACCAAAACCCATCAATCCCAACTTCATAAATCCCGTGAATAATGCCTTACAATCAGGAGCAGTTGTGATGGGCTCATTCTGTATTGATAGGGCTTGGGCTTTCATTGGATAACCTTTCTGTTCAACTTCGTGAGCTATAGCATGAAAGATTTATGGTATATTCACAAATGCTATTTTTGCTGTTAGATATACTTTTAAGGTATGTATGATTGATATCCATAAACTGAACGCATTCGTTGCTGTGGTTGAGGAAAGTAATATTTCCAAAGCTGCCGTTCGACTACACATGCAACAGCCACCTTTGACCCGACTGATTAAAAGTCTGGAAGAGGAGTTGGATACAACATTGCTAAAACGTTTGCCACGTGGGGTTGAAGTCACCGAAGCGGGGAAGGCTTTATATCAGGAAGCGATCACGATTCTGGCACATGCCCAATCCATTCCAAAACGAGTAAAAAATATTGCACAAGGTCTGGAAGGACAGATCAATATCGGTTTTACCAATTCGGCTGGTTTACATCCATTTCTGCCTGCCTTATTGCGTGAGTTTCGGGAAAAATTTCCAGCCGTTGCCATTCATCTGGAAGAAAAAAGTAGCAGCTCCTTAACCGATGCAGTGATTAATCAAGAGCTGGATATTGTGTTTTTACGCAAGCCTGCGCCGATTCGTATTGGACTGCAAAGTCTGCATGTGCTGGATGAACCATTAATTGTGGCATTACCCAGTAATCATCCTCTAGCCGTTGAAGAGGGGCCAATTCGACTGCTAGACCTCGAGCCTTATGAGTTTGTATTGTATCGCCGTATTGCTGGACAGGACCTGTTTGATAATATTCTGGCGAACTGCTATCAGGCTGGTTTTAATCCCAATATTGTGCAGGAAGCACCGCGCTTAACTTCAAGTCTTAATTTGATTGCTGCGGGGATCGGCATTTCCATTGTGCCCGCTTCAATTCAGGATTTTTGGAACAAGCAGATTGTCTATCGCAGTCTGGAGGCGAAAAAACCGTGTATTGCCCCCATTTATGCGATTTTTCGAAATAAAGAAAACAATGTTCGGGTCGAGCATTTCCTGAATCTGCTCAGAGCCAGCCAGTCTACTTAAACATTCTCACAGGCTAATGAGTAAAATGATAAAAATTTAAAATCGTCCCGACCAAAGGCTGTTGGGATTTATCTAGGGTTACTTTAATGATCCTGAAGTTAAAGTCGCCATCATCGATATATTTAGCCACACCATGGGTTTTGTTATTCAGCTTTGGAATCTGATAACTAAAGAAGGCCACTTGTTTGGAAGGGTGCACAACGTTGACTAATTTCTTTGGATCTTTATATCCACCATATTCATTTTCAATACTTTGTTTTAGCAAGTCTGGAAAATAAAGGCTGGCATAGGGCATACCACAGCCAACACAAACAGATGAATCATAGAGTTCAATGGCCTGTTTCTGATTTGGACTCATGAGTAATGCTGAGCCTGTGCCATTTGCCCCTGCATGCGCTTCTACATCGCGCCAGTCTCTAGGTAAAAGAACAAGACCAATTTCAGGCAATGCAACCAGTTTAAGTTGCTTGGCCTGATCTGCGGCTAATTTAAAATTGAAATGACAACTTTTTGCCGTACAGGTTTTAAAATCTTTTAATAGTCCATCATCGACAGGATTTGGCGCAGTAATACCATAGAACGGTACACGAACGTCATTGGCAAAGGAGACTTCACCCAGTGCATAGATTTGGTTTTCGGTTTGACGTTGTTGTGCTGTATTTGAGAATTGAGGAAAATTCGGTTTGAAATTGTGAATCTCCGCATGCGTTGCCGAAGTGAAGATCGAGAATACAAAAGCAAAAGTGGTAAGGAATATTTTCATTTTTAATGGCGTGTTTTAAGTTTCGCTTTAAATTAACATATTTCGGATGATGAAGATTTATCACCAGATCAAACTCAAGCAATTGTAAAATCATTGGATAAATCTATAAAAATAGCCTAAGGAAATACCATGTTTAAAAATAACAATAGATTGAGTCGAGCCATTTTCACTGCTGTGTTGAGTTGCATGAGTGTCTCTACTTTTGCTGCACCATTACAGATTCTGGAGTTTAAGAAAGCACAACTGAGCCAGTCAGAACAAAAACAACTCTGTGAGCAAGTCAAAGATCTTTGTACGCAGCAAGCAAAATGGCTGAGCTTAAAAATACCCCCTCAAGATGTATGGTTATTATCTGAGGGAAATATTGTCCAGTTTTATCACTCAAATTCTGGCTTTAAATTATTGAAGCAATGGCATATTCCATTAGCACCTGCGGAGGAGATGGCAAGATCAGGACAGTATATTTTTCCTAAACTGTTCCCGATGGATCAGAACCGTTATGCCATTGCGGTGATTGATACTTTTTCTGAAATGTATTCAGGTGGTGGGGCGGGGATTGAGCGTGCCAGCTTTTATGAATTAAAGGATTCAGGCAAAACCCATCGTTTTATTGAAAATTATCCTTTTAGTTTTCATCGTATGATTCGAGCTTGTTTCTCTGAACAGGATTATGAGAATTCCAAAGGCAACTGTCATGATGAAGATGGATTGAGTCTGGATATTCGTCCGATCAAGCCGATGGTCTGGCAATTTCGTTATCGTTACAGTCTAGATGTATCACCAGCATCAGATTCGGGTGAGAAATCGTTTAAAGGCAGTCGCAACCTGAATATTGATTTAAATAAAGTGCCAAAGCAGCCGAATATTCCCGCATCATGGGATTATGCAGGTATGGAATAAATGCGCATTCAGGAATATAGGATTGTTTTAGAGGTTCATTTTACACTTTGCCAAAGCTTTAAAGGCGTGGACTTACGCAATTTACAGCGTCATAACAGATGATTTGCCTTGTACATGGTACAAAGGGAAAGATTGAAATTTGGAACTGTGCTTATGTCTCGTGTTTATTCTTCTGCCCGCCGTAAATTTTCTCATTTGAGTCGTTCTGTGTTCATGGCTGCGGCTGTGTTGGGTACAACCCAAGTGGCAATGGCAGGGCCAACAGTCGATCAACTCAGTGATTGTTTGGTGAAAGCGACCACCGCAGCGGATAAAACCACAGTTTTGCAATGGACTTTTAGCGCTTTGTCTGCGCATCCAGATTTAAAGTCCTTCAGTAATGTTACGCCTGAGCAGAAAACCCAGTTGGATCAGAAGCTGGCACAGGTGTTACAGCGTGTGATTGTGGAGCAGTGTTCGACACAGACTAAGGCTGTGATTCAAGCCGAAGGTGTTAAAGCAGTTGGAGAGGCTTTTCAGCAGTTAGGTCAGAGTGCAGGACAGGATATTGTCAAAGATCCAGCAGTTAGACAGCAGTTGCAAGGTACCTTGCGTTATATTGATTTAAATAAACTAGTTATGACTTTTTTAACACCTGATATTTGGAATAAATTGGGTGTGGTGAGGTAGTTATTACTACTTTTTCTTCCAAGAATGAGAGAGGATATCCAATTTAAAATCCATGATGTTATTAGATTTTAATAAGAAATACTTCCTCTCGTTAGGAGGAGGGGAGATAAAATTAACTATAAATCACGTATAAAGTAGTGCTTAGAGACTTGGATGCTTCCTAGTCTTCGATTTAAATAATAGGGAAAATTTATCTAATAAATTAAGAAAAAATAACCTACTATATAATTGATTCATTGGGTTCAACTATATAGCAGGCTTTAATAATTCATTTATTTTTACGAGGAAAGTTTACTCTGTACGCATAAGTTCGATGAATTCATCCCATTGACGTATATAATCATATTCATCTAAGTCATTTTTATGAAGTTCTACTTCTCTAATTTCTACAGATAAAATTTCTAGCATTTGTCTTTTTCTAATTTCAACTTTTTTGATCGCATCATTAACAATTTGGCTTAGCGGTTTTGTATAGTAATAAATTCTATTATTTATTTGAGATTTTAGCCGAGCACGTTTGGTTAAAATATTCCATAAATCGATTTCATAAAAGTCAAAACTGAAACCTGCAATATGAACATCGCTATTAAAAAAAAGCTCAACCCATGATAGGCTGTCGTAAGAATTTGTTGCGATTTTTTTTTCAATTTTCTTAATCTTGGGGATATTAGGGTTTGAGTCTGATCTATATTTACCTTTCATGTATGAGTCGACTTTAGCTACAGAGCCTACATAATGGTTGAAACCTAACATGATGCTATTACAAGGATCAATTTCACCATGTATATGCCAAACTATTCCAACAGTATCTTTTCCAGTTTTTAACTCAGTCTTTCTTCGAATACTGTAATACTTTTCACCTTGCTGATCATTTTTCTCAGAATTGGAAAATGTATTTTTGTTATTTAGTGATTTGAATGAGTTTTCGATAGCATAATCATAGTTGGTGGTAATGTAATTAGTAAATCCTGACTCTAATATTTTTTGACAAGTAGGATTTCCTGGATGATCTTTCAGTTTTTCTGCGATATGCTGTTTCAAACGTGAACTATCTTGATCACGATAATGTGCTTGCCAATCGAATCTAATTTTTTCATAGGCCATCGCATATGGTAATTCATCAAAATCAAATTGTTCATATTTCATCAGCTCTTTTAATAATTTGCTCCAACTTATAGGTGTTCCACCTAGGTAGTTAATTCCATTACCAACAAAAATTGTTTTCGATTTCATTATTTTCTCTCGTATAAAACCCCACATTAAGTGAGGTTTTTTATCATGAAATCAATTGATTAGCTAGTAAGTTAACCAATCAATTTCTTCATTAATTCATTTACTTGGGCTGGGTTAGCTTTACCTTTTGCCGCTTTCATGACTTGACCAACAAGACCATTAAAGGCTTTTTCTTTACCAGACTTGTACTCTTCGACCATTTTTTCATTGGCTGCAAGTACGTCTTTGATAATCGCTTCAATCGCACCTGTATCGGTTTCTTGCTTTAAGCCTTTCTCAGCAATGATGTCATCCGCAGATTTTCCTTCTGCTTCCCACATAAAGCCAAATACTTGCTTCGCGATTTTGCCGTTAATGGTATTGTCGACAATACGCGCGATCATGCCGCCCAATTGCTCAGCAGAAACAGGAGAGTCCGCCAATTCTAGGCCTGCTTTGTTTAAAGCACCTGAGAATTCACCCATCACCCAGTTTGCAGAGACTTTACCTTGCTTCGCACCGCCAGCAGCAGCCACAACCGCTTCGTAGAAGTCCGCCATTTCGCGTGACAGTGTCAATACGTGTGCATCGTACTCAGTCACACCGAAGTCAGCAATAAAGCGTGCACGGCGTGCTTTAGGCAGTTCTGGAAGGGCAGCGCGTGCCGCTTCGATTTGCTCATCAGCAATGATTACTGGTAACAAGTCTGGATCTGGGAAGTAGCGATAGTCGTTCGCTTCTTCTTTCGAACGCATTGAACGGGTTTCCATCTTGTTTGGATCGAACAAACGGGTTTCCTGATCGATCTCACCGCCATATTCCAAGATTTCCATTTGGCGTTCAATTTCAACATTGATCGCTTGCTCAATGAAACGGAATGAGTTGAGGTTTTTTAACTCGCAACGCGTACCAAAAGGTTGGCCCGGACGACGCAACGACACGTTACAGTCAGCACGGAATGAACCTTCTGCCATGTTACCGTCAGAAATACCTAACCAACGCACAAGCGTGTGAATCGACTTGATATAGGCAACCGCTTCTTCAACCGAACGCATATCTGGCTCAGATACGATTTCAAGCAATGGTGTACCCGCACGGTTTAAGTCGATACCTGACATGCCTTCGAACTGGTCATGGATCGATTTACCTGCATCTTCTTCAAGATGGGCACGAGTCACGCCAATGCGCTTTATAGTGCCATCTTCAAGCTGGATGTCGATATGACCCAAGCCCACAATCGGATTATCCATCTGGCTGATCTGGTAGCCTTTTGGCGAATCTGGGTAGAAGTAGTTCTTACGTGCAAACACAGAGGCTTGATCGATATAGGCATCGATTCCCAAACCGAAGCGAATCGCAAGATCAACCACTTCAGCATTCAATACAGGTAAAACACCCGGCATTGCTAGATCAACAAGGCTGGCTTGTGTATTTGGGTCTTGACCAAATTCAGTCGATGAACCTGAGAAGATTTTAGACTTGGTCGCCAACTGCGTGTGGATCTCGATCCCGATAACGACTTCCCAACCGTCAATTAACTTTAACTTTTGAGCTTCAGCCATTATGCATTCTCCTCAGCAATTGCCGCACGTTTGGTATGCCAGTCTGTGTTTTGTTGATATTGATGCACAATCGAAAGCAATTGTGATTCTGACCAGTAGTTACCAATCAACTGTAAGCCCACAGGCAAGCTGTCTTTATCAAAACCAACAGGTGCGTTGATGGCTGGTAGACCTGCCAAGTTCACAGCAAGGGTATAGATATCACCTAAATACATTTCAGTCGGGCTGAGGTTGGCTCCGATTTTGTAGGCAGTGGTTGGAGCAGATGGCGCAGCAATCACGTCAACATTTTCAAATGCTTTCAAGAAATCTTGCTGAATCAAACGACGAACTTTTTGTGCTTTGACGTAGTACGCATCGTAATAACCTGCAGAAAGGGCATAAGTCCCGATCAGGATACGACGTTGTACTTCTGCACCAAAACCTTCTGAACGTGAACGTTTGTACAAGTCCATCAAGTCCACAGGATTTTCACAACGGTAGCCATAACGAACGCCGTCAAAACGTGACAGGTTCGAAGATGCTTCTGCAGGAGCGATCAAGTAGTAAGTTGGTACATAGGCTTCAGTCATGTTGAGATCAACCTCAACCAGGGTTGCGCCCATCTCTTCAAGCTTTTTCAATGACTCTTCAACGCGTGCTTTCACATCTGCATCTAAACCAGCAACATTGAAGTACTGTTTTGGAATACCAATGCGTAAACCTTTCACCGCCGTGCCATTTAGGTTGGCAACATAATCATCCACTTCTTTATTGATCGAAGTAGAGTCTTTGGCATCATGACCCGCAATCACATTCATCAAGTACGCACAGTCTTCCGCCGAGCGCGCCATTGGGCCGCCTTGATCGAGAGAGGATGCATACGCAATCATACCGAAGCGAGACACACGACCATAAGTCGGTTTTAAGCCTGTTAAGCCACAGAATGAAGCAGGTTGACGAATTGAGCCACCTGTATCCGTGCCTGTTGCGATTGGCGCAAGATCAGCCGCAACTGCTGCTGCAGAACCACCCGATGAGCCACCCGGAACGTGATCCAGTGCCCACGGATTCGAGGTTGCGCCGACATAAGAGTTTTCAGAGGTTGAACCCATTGCGAATTCATCCATATTCACCTTACCTAAAGTCACGAGACCGGCAGCTTTCGCTTTTGCAACAACCGTTGCATCGTAAGGTGAAATGAAATTATCTAGCATTTTTGAACCAGCAGTGGTTTTAATGCCTTGAGTACAAAAAATATCTTTATGTGCAAGTGGAATACCTGCCAACGCGTGTGCATTGCCTGACTTAAGTGCAGCATCTGCGGCATCTGCTTCAGCAAGTGCCTGTTCTGCGGTTACCGTCACATAACTTTTTACTTTTGGGTCAATGTGGGCAATACGCTTTAAATAATGTTCAGTCAATTCGCGTGATGAAAATTGGGCTGTTTTTAAGCCTTCAGAGAGTTCACGGATTGATAAGCGATGTAAATCTGTCATATGAAAAATTTCTTTACATTCTAAATATAAAATATTGACTAATCGAATAAAACTTATTCAATTACGCGAGGTACGAGGTATAAACCTGCTTCTGTAGCAGGTGCGACCGCTTGATATTCATCACGATGGTTGCTTTCAGTCACAACGTCAGCGCGTAAAGGTTGCGGGTTGTCAAATGGGCTCTTTAAAGGCTCAACATCATCGGTATTAATGCCTTTCAAGCTTTCCATCATGCCAAGGATTTTATTTAAACTTTGAGCATATTCAGCAGATTGCGTGTCATTGAGAGATAAACGGGCAAGGTGTGCAATTTGCGATACCGTTTGCGCATTTAAGTCTGTTGTCTGCTGAGCATCTGATGATGTAGACATAACTTTACCTAATTCAGTATTAAAAAATTTCAAAATATCGTGCGTTATAATAAGCGATTGACTTGTTCAAATCATCACATTTAGTTAAAGTTGCCACCTTGTATTCACACAAAGTTTAATTGAGAACGCCCCCGTGATTCTAAAACGACTAATTGGCTTGTTTTCGCCGGATTTAGCCATTGATTTAGGTACTGCAAATACACTTATTTATGCACCAGGCCGTGGCATTATATTAAATGAACCAACTGTTGTGGCAATTCGTCACAGTGGTTCGCAAAAAATTGTTGCCGCTGTAGGTCTTGATGCTAAACAAATGTTAGGCCGTACACCAGCGAATATTTCAGCGATTCGTCCAATGAAAGACGGTGTCATTGCTGACTTTGAAGTAACTGAGACCATGTTGAATCAGTTTATTGGCAAAGTGCATGAGAAGCGTTTATTCCCACCAGCGCCACGTGTTGTGGTGTGTGTACCATGTAAATCAACCTTGGTTGAGCGTCGTGCAATTCGTGAGGCTGTATTCAATGCAGGCGCACGTGATGTCCGCTTGATCGAAGAGCCGATGGCGGCTGCAATTGGCGCAGGTATGCCAGTTGAGCAAGCTTGTGGTTCGATGGTTGTAGATGTGGGCGGTGGTACGACTGAAATCGCAATCATTTCATTACAAGGTTGTGTATACGCAGATTCATTACGTATAGGTGGTGATGTATTTGATGAACAGATCATCAACTACGTTCGTAAAGCGCACGGTTGTGTGATCGGGGAAACCACAGCTGAAGTGATCAAGAAAGAAGTGGGTATGGCTGTTGCTGATGGCAAAACTCTCGAAATCGAAGTTCGCGGACGTAATCTGGCAGAGGGTGTACCTCGCGCGATTACCGTCACTTCGGATGAAATCACTCAAGCCATTGCTGATCCATTACAAAGCATTGTGAGTGCGGTTAAATCTGCACTTGAACAAACCCCACCTGAATTATCTTCTGATATTGCAGAGCGTGGTATTGTCTTGACAGGTGGTGGTGCATTACTACGTAACCTCGATAAATTGCTTGCTCAGGAAACAGGTTTACCTGTGATTGTTGCAGATGATCCTTTAACTTGCGTCACTCGTGGTGGCGGTAAAGTCTTAGAATTCTTTGACAATCCAAACCATGACATGCTTTTCGTTGGTTAAATCATAAGGACTAGGCGGTGCAACCGAATCTTTTTTCAAGACAACCGCCATCTTTTCGCTCATTTGTCATTGCGGTCATTACATGTTTGGTGGTGCTTTTCTTTGATTGGCGCATGCCCTATGTAATTCAACCAGCAAGGGATGTCTTGTATGCCGCGTATAATCCAATTTATGCGCTGGCAAGCTATCCTGTACTGTCGCGAGAATGGCTTAACCAACAAACCAAATCTGAAGCCCAATTGCGTCGTGAAAATACGGCCATGCAGGCTGAACTTCTTCAGGCACAAGTCCGTCTACAAAAACTTTCAGAACTCTCTGCGGAAAATAACCGTCTAAGAGGGCTTTTGGATACGCCATTAATTATTGATGGTCGTATGCAGATTGCTGAAGTGATTGGAACAGATGCTGACCCATTGCGACATATTATTATCATTAACCGTGGTTCCGTGGATCATTTAAGAACAGGTCAAACTGTGCTGGATGATAAGGGGATTATGGGGCAGATTATTAATGTCTATCCACATAGTTCACGGATTATGCTGCTATCTGATAAGGAACATTCATTGTCGGTGCGTTTAGAGCGTACGGGAATGCGTGCCATTGTCACGGGTACAGGCGATTTGGGGCAACTCAAAATGGAATATGTCCCGACCAGCGCCAATATTCAGGTTGGGGATAAAGTATTTAGTTCTGGACTCGGTGAACATTTTCCAGCAGGTTACTTAGTGGGTACGGTATCAAAAGTCAGTCGACATACGTCGGGTGAATTTGCTGAAATTGATGTAGCTCCAGCTGCCCAACTGGCAAGTGGTCATCATGTGGTCGTATTATTCTCTGAATCTTTAGCGCAGGAGCAACCTTATGCCGATCGCTAAACTGAACTATGAGAAACGTAAAGATCCATTGTTGATGATCATCCTGTCCATTGTTATTGGCTCAGTGTTGATGGTTTATCCGATGCCTTATGAGGCTTCTGGATGGCGCCCGTCGATGATGTTGATGATTATGCTGTTCTGGATTCTATATCAGCCTGTCTGGTGTGGAGTCTGGTTTGCCTTTGGCATGGGACTTTTTGTCGACCTGTTACTCGATGCACCTTTTGGCTTAAATGCACTGAGCTTTGTACTGATTGCCTTTGCGACACGTTATTTGATTCGTGAACGTCGCATTCTGACGTTTGGGAACTCATGGGTGATTGCGGTGATTGCCATTGTTGCGCATATTACCTTTCTGTGGATTAGCCAGACCATTGCGGGAACTCACTTTTCGATTGCCCGTCACTGGCAACCTGTGGTGACAGGTGTGTTAGCATGGCCTTTGGTTTATTATTGTTTACATAAATGGCGCATATAATTCTTGCATCAAGCTCGCCTCGTCGGCAGGAGCTATTAACACAACTGGGGCTAGATTTTGAAATCTACAGCCCAGATGTTGATGAGGCTGTGCAAGAAGGGGAAGCGGTTGAGCACTATGTTGAGCGTCTGGCCAGAGCCAAAGCCAAAGTTGTTTTAGATCAATTTCCTGATGCAATCGTGATTGCGGCTGATACCAGTTTAAGTTTTGCTGGAAAGATTATTGGAAAACCAGAATCAAAGCAGCATGCCTTTGAAATCTGGTCAGCACTATCCGGACAATGGCATGATGTCTATTCTGGTCTATGTGTTGCGACTTCTGCACAGATGCTCAGCACCGCTGTACGCACTCAGGTTGAGTTTCAGCAACTGAGTCACGCAGAAATGGAAAAATACTGGGCGACTGGCGAGCCGATAGGAAAAGCTGGCGCCTATGCGATACAGGGAATTGCTGCACAATATATTCCTCAAATTCGGGGCAGCTACAGTAATGTAGTGGGTTTGCCTTTATACGAGACAGCACAGTTATTAGAAAGAGTTAAAGCCTAAGTATTGGAATACTGGGGATAACACTTTCGGATATAAGAATTTTTATAAAGTTTTGAGTTTGTTATGGCAGAAGAGTTGCTGATTAACGTCACGCCGATGGAATGTCGTGTGGCATTGATTGAAAATGGTACGGTCAATGAACTATTCGTTGAGCGGACTGTTAAACGTGGGTTGGTGGGTAATATCTACAAAGGTAAAGTTGTGCGTGTACTTCCGGGTATGCAAGCGGCCTTTGTTGATATTGGTTTGTCTCGAACCGCTTTTTTGCATATTAACGATATGGTGTGGTCGCGTTCGCAACCTACGCCAAATGTCTTTGAGTTATTACATCCCGGGCAAATGCTGACGGTTCAGGTCATGAAAGACATGCTGGGAACCAAAGGTGCCCGTTTAAGTAC
This sequence comes from Acinetobacter sp. YK3, assembly GCF_001729365.1. NCBI lineage: Bacteria > Pseudomonadati > Pseudomonadota > Gammaproteobacteria > Moraxellales > Moraxellaceae > Acinetobacter > Acinetobacter sp. YK3. The sequence goes on along the minus strand of NZ_LZPJ01000101.1, from coordinate 7,751 downwards.
CGATCTTTCCATTCCTTCGCGTTATCTGGTGTTGATGCCTTATGGTAATCACATTGGTGTGTCTCAGCGTATCGAATCTGAAGAAGAGCGTGACCGCTTACGTGGCATTATTGAAGGTATTCAGGCTGAGCATCATTTGCCGGGCAGTGTGATTGTACGTACTGCCGCAGAAGGGGTGGATGAAGCTGCGATTGCGCAAGACATGTGCTATCTCAGCAAATTATGGGAATTTATCCAGCGTAAACAAAAAGAAGCAGCGACGGCTGAACTGATTTTTGAAGAGTTACCTTTACCGCAACGCATCGTGCGTGATTTGGCGAGTGATGAAACGGCAAAAATTTATGTCGATTCACGGGAAATTCACGGCAAACTGAGTGAGTTTGTGGATGAGTTTGTGCCGACCATTCAAAACCGTTTGATTCATTATCCGGGCGAGAAGCCGTTATTTGATTTATATAACGTCGAAGAAGATATTCAAAAAGCACTGCAAACCCGTGTAGCACTTAAGTCTGGTGGCTATCTGATGATAGACCAGACCGAGGCCATGACCACCATTGATGTAAACACAGGTTCTTATGTCGGCGGGCGTAGCTTAGAAGACACGGTATTTAAAACCAATATGGAAGCCACACAAGTGATTGCAAGACAACTTCGTCTGCGCAATCTGGGCGGCATTATCATTATTGATTTTATCGACATGCAAGAAGCTGAGCATCGAGAGGAAGTGATGCGTCAGTTTGAACGCATGCTTGAGCGTGATCATGCCAAGACTAAAATTACGCAGGTTTCCGAGCTCGGTTTAGTGGAAATGACGCGTAAACGTACACGCGAATCTTTGGAACATTTGCTTTGTGAATCGTGCCCAACCTGTCAAGGACGGGGCTATGTGAAAACAGCAGAGACAGTATGTTACGAGATATTTCGAGAAATCTTACGTTATGCTCGTGCATTTGATTCCAAGGGTGGCTTTACTGTCGTTGCCCACCCAGCGGTCATTGATCGGCTATTAACAGCAGAAGCCCCAGCTGTCGCGGATTTAGAACATTTTATTAATCGTGTGATTAAATTCCAGGTGGAAAATCTGTATACGCAAGAGCAATACGATATCATTTTAACCTAAAGTTGTAACAAGATTTCGCTTAAGCCTTGTTACAACTGAAATTTTACTTTCTATCATGAATTTTAAATACTAGAACCATAGAATGAGCCATAGGTACTTTTGGGTACCTTAGCAAATAATATGAGGTATATAATTATGAATGTGAGTGAAAGATTAGTGAACCACGGTTTCAAACATGTTTTAGACAGTAATCCTGTAAACACATGCTATATGGTAGACAGTCAAGGTAAAGAAGTTCAGATCACCACCGCGATGATTCGTTCAGCCTGCCATCAGCTTTTGCAGCGTTGCCGTACAATTAAAAAGTAAGGGGCTAACGAAAGCCCCTTAATTTATTCTGGGATTTAATTCGCCACTTTCTGAGGTTGAGGCAAGTCTTGAATCGCTTGTTCAAAACGTTGAATTTCTTCTTCTAAATGAGTCAGTAAATTCTGCATTTTCGGTAGTGCATTGCGACATGCAATCAAACCGACTTCCAGCTTGTCCAAGTAACTTGTCATGGTGATATTCAGCGCCTGACCATCCATCACAATCGATGCAGGATAGAGTGCATCTAGTTTGGCGCCATTCCAATATAATGGCTCACGCGGGCCGGGTACATTTGAAATCACAAGGTTAAAGGCTTGACGCTTAGGCAACATGCCAGATGCAATGTTTAAACCAGCAGGGCCATACACCACCGCGCTATAGTTTAAGATTTCGTTGGCAGTCATACGACTAAAACGCTGTTTTGAGTTTTGTACGCTACGACGAATAATTTCCAAACGCTCAATCGGGTCTTCGATATGAGTCGCAAGATTTGCCAGAATCATGGTAATACGGTTGCTAACATCAGAATCATCCGTACGTAAAGACGCAGGCACCATCGCAATCAGTGGCTTTTTAGGCAAGCTATTGTGACTGAGTAGATATTCACGTAATGCGCCCGAGCAGACTGCCAAAATTACATCATTCAGGGTCACACCCAAAGATTTGGCAATACGACGGAAACGTTCCAGTTCAAAAGATTGTGCAGCAAAGCGACGTGAAGAACTCACGCGTTGATTCAGGATAGAGGGCGGTGCCTGAAAGGTCGACACATAGTCTGGATTTCTACCCATCTCTTTAAAGATAGTTTGTGACAGCTCCTGCATGACCTTTGGAGCTACTTCAAGCTGGGATTTAATCCCTTCCATCACGCTTTTAATTTTGCTCACCGTCGGTGGCTTAGGCGCTTTTAAACGTTTAGTTCTTTTGCCCTCTACACACCATAACGGTACAACATGCTTTTCATTTGGATCATGAGAAAGTGATTTTTCAATCAGGCGCATTCCCGCAACGCCGTCTACCATCGCATGATGGATTTTGAAATACATGGCAAAACGGTTGCCTTCAATACCCTCGATAATGTCACATGTCCAGAGTGGTTTGGCCCGATCAATCAAGGAACTATGCTGCTGAGAGATATACACCAGAAGTTCACGGATACGCCCTGGATTAGGTAAAGCGATATGACGGAAATGATGGTCGATATCAAACTCGCTATCTTCACCCCAAAACAAACCATTCAACTGATTGTTAAATGGCGGGACAGGAATACTTTTAGATTGACGAATTTCGTTAACTAGATCATGCACAAATGTAGGTGAAGCATTCTCTGGAAGCTCGAATAAAAACAAGCCGCCTACATGCATAGGCTGTTGTCTTTTCTCTAGCGAGAGAAAAATAAAATCAATGGGGTGTAGTGGGCGCATAGCAGATCTAGCCTCTCATCGCATTTTTTATAAGATACTCTTTGAGCTCTTATTAGTATTATTGAACCGTTCTGCGCAGTATATACTGTTTGTTCTGGTTAAAATATGACTTTGTACAGACGAGTCAGGAAAAATAAAACCACTGATGAATCAGTGGTTTTATTTTAATGCGGCCCTGAAATCAGTGATTTAAGTGCAAACCACATTCGCGATGCTCTTCACCTTTTGTTGGATCAAAATAATCTTCATTATCAGGTAGGTTATGCTTTTGCATATATTCCCAAAGGTCTTTTGAAGTCCATTTTAATAATGGGGCAACTTTGATCAGGCCATCTGGATTAATGCTGACAGGATCCATTTCTGCACGTACAGCGGTATCTGTAGCACGTAAAGCGGTAAACCAGACTTTAGGAGCAGTTTCACGGATTGCACGTTCAAACGGCTCTAATTTTACTTCCGCAGTAAAGGCTTCGTGTTTTGGATCATCGAGTGCAGGAACAGGACCTTCCAGTGCTTCACGATGTGCACGTGAACGTTTTGGTAAGTAGGTAAGAAGGTTCAGGTTCAGTAACTTGGTAATTTCATCCACATATTTATAGGTGGTTTCGGTATTGTAACCATTATCCATCCAGACCACCTGAATATCCGGTTTGACGCGGGTCAACATATGCAAAATGACAGCTTCAAATGGACGGAAATTCGTTGTCACAATGGCCTTTTCATTTAAGCTTAATGCCCATTCAATTAGTTTTTCAGCATCATTGCCAAATTCTGTATTGATTTGATCCAAATTTAAAGTCATAACACGTTGCCTTTTATGCTCATCGGTCTTCGTCGTTTACACGACATACTGCCTCATATAGTAATGCAATTATGTCTGGTCGGATATGTTCACCAAGGAAATTCTTATTCAAAAAATCTATGGTTGGACCATGAAAAAAGGGCAATTGTTGAGCACATCTCCATGTTAAACTAGCGCAATTTTTAACACATAGGATAGTTGAATAAGCATGGAAATCGTATGCCTAGATCTTGAAGGGGTTTTAGTTCCAGAAATCTGGATTAACTTTGCAAAAAAAACAGGGATTAAAGAACTTGAGGCAACGACACGTGATATTCCCGATTACGATGTGTTGATGACTCAACGTTTGAATATTTTAAAACAGCATGGTTTGGGCTTAAATGATATTCAGGCCGTGATTGCAGAGATGGGGCCTTTTGAAGGTGCGAAAGAGTTTGTGGAATGGGTACGTACACATTTTCAACTGATCATTTTATCTGATACTTTCTATGAATTTGCTCATCCACTCATGAAACAATTGGGATGGCCAACGATTTTCTGTCATAAGCTTGAGACAGATGAAAATGGCATGATTACCGCGTATAAATTACGTCAGCCAGATCAAAAGCGTCAGGCGGTAAAAGCATTGCATGGTTTGAACTTCCGTGTTATTGCGGCAGGCGATTCTTATAACGATACCACCATGCTGGGTGAAGCCGATCATGGTTTCTTGTTTGATGCACCAGCCAATGTGATTGCCGAGTTTCCACAGTTCCCACCATTGCATGGCTATGAAGCATTAAAACAGGCGATTCGTTCAGTATCACAACGTGATATTCCTGAATAATGAATCAATTTGATTGCTGATTTTTTAAAACTCCAAAATAATAAAAGGCGCTTAAAGCGCCTTTTATTATGCGTCAAGCATTAGAATTTATAGCCAATTTTTAAACCATATGCGATCGCATCATTATTCTCAAATTCAGCCACATAACCGGGTGTATTAAATTGAGAACCTGATTGCGCTTTTGCATCACCGAGCCAAAAGTATTTCACACCACCCGCAATAAAGGTAGAAGGTGTAGGGCTATATTGAACACCTACGCCGACATTCCAGTAGCCTTCTGTTGGGCCTAAGGTGGTGACAGGGTTGCCAGCGCCAGAGTCCCAACCTACAGATAGATTACCTGCCCATTGGTCATTGATTTTACGACCTACACCCGCAGTAATTGAGTATTGATCTTCGGTATAAGCGACTAGATCGAAACCGTCTTTTTTACCTGTATTTTTGATGATAAATGGTAGAACTGACCCTTCACCAAATTTATATGGACGAATGGCAAAGTCTTTCCAGTTCACCCAACGGAAGTTAGCAAATGCAATCGTATTCTCCATGATTCCAGTTTGAAAATCGAGGTTAACTGATTGAGGTGTGGTGATTTCCGTTTGACCTTCAGCATTATTAATCTGGGTGAAACCTGCGTTAAGCTCAGGGTATGGTGTCATACCCGCTGAGCCATGCTTTTCATAAGCATTCATTTCATGCTTGATTTTGGCACGATACGTTACAGAGGCTTTAAGTGCAATCTCAGGGATTTGATATGCCACACCTGCTAACCAGCCAACTGCTTCGTCCCGACCTGTTTTAAAATCATAACCGTTATAGGCACTATAGCTTTGGCCACGTAATAACACAGTACTGTCTAAGGTTTGATAAACCGCACCTGCATACAGGTTCCAGTTCTGGTTCGGTTGGTAACCAAATAACAGGTTTAAGTTTTCAGTATCAACCGTAACAGATGTACCACCTTTAAAAGGAACAGGGCGGCTTTCGATAAAGTTACTATGGCCTGTATATTCTGCATCAGCACCATAAGGCTGGTCATAAATCAAACCAATTGAAAAATGATCCGTTGCCTGAATTTTTAAGGCAGCATTTGGCGAGTAGTAATGGTTCGCCATATTGCCTGTATTGTTTTGTGATATGTCTTTACCTGATACATTTGGATCAAGAATCGTAATACCCGCTTCAAAATAATTGTCTGGTTGCAGGAACGCTGCAATTGATTGGCCTGAGCGATCCAGTGCTGCGGCAAATGTTGTCGTTGTTGGAACTAAGCTAAGTAGAAGAGCCGTTTGAATAGCATTCAGCTTCATTAATATGTTCTCTCAAATCACTTTGTAACAGAATGGCGCGAAAAGTATCATAATTTTTAGAGGCTTAAATATTTTACAAATGTCCATAAATGAACTGGCAAGGTCACCAAAAATACTTGAGCATTCAAGTTTTATATAGGTGGATTGTGTGCGAGAAATGAGCAGGAAAATTTATCTATTATTTTGATTTTATTTATTAAAATTGTATAAAAAAAGGCCATCCTGAGATGACCTTTTGATTTAAATCATTTGATTAGAATTTATAACCAATTTTTAAACCATATGCGATTGCATTGTTGTCTTCAAACTTAGCTACATAGCTATCGCTACCTGCTTGAGCACCAGTTTGCGCTTTAGCATCGCCTAACCAGAAGTATTTTACGCCACCCGCGATAAAGGTTGCAGGAGTTGGGCTGTATTGTAAGCCTAGACCGACGTTCCAGTAACCTTCAGTTGGACCAAGTGTAGTAACAGGGTTACCTGCACCAGAATCCCAACCTACAGAAACGTTTCCTGCCCATTGCTCGCTAAGTTTGCGACCAACACCAGCATTCACAGACCATTGGTCATCAGAATATTCAACAAGGTTGAAACCATTTGGACGACCAATTAAGCCACCAATTTGTTGTGATAAAACACCAAATTTGTAAGGCTGGATTGAGAAATCTTTCCAGTTCACCCAGCGAACATTAGCAAATGCAACTGTATTTGCCATGATGCCTGTCTGGAAATCTAAGTTAACAGATTGAGGTGTAGTAATTTTTGTTTTCTTGTCTTGGGCAAGGCCCGCTGCAAGTTGACTTGGATCTAATCCTAAACCAGCAAGTACACCAGATAAAGCTGGGAATGCTAATAAAGAAAGATCTTCCTGAGCTTTTACATCATGATCAATTTCTGAACGGTATGTTACAGATGCTTTAAGTGCAATCTCTGGAATCTGATAAGCAGCACCTGCTAACCAACCCACACCAGTTGTTTCTTTAATTTTTGCATCGTAGCCATTGTATACGCTATATGCTTCACCACGAAGGCTCACATTACCTTTGATCGTCTGGATCGCTGGACCTGCATAGAAGTTAAAGTTTTTAGTTGGTTGATAGCCAAATACCATAGAAAGGTTTTGTGTATCTACTTCAACTTGAGTGTTATTTGAACCTGTGCTTGCACCAAGATAACCTTTAGCTGCATTTAATGCGCCCGCTAATTGTTGAAATTGTGGGCTGCCTTGTACTTGAGCTTTTGCTGCTGCAAGTGTTTGCTCATTTACAGGAATATTTTGTGCTTCTAATGCAGCTACAGCTCTTTGAGTAACAATATTATCAATAGATTTTGCTGATAGGACGCCATCATTTGCATTGGCTACAAAAACATTGTCGCCACTATATTTTGCATCAGCACCAAATGGTTGGTCGTATAGTAAACCGAAGGAAATTTTATCAGTAAGTTGAAGTTTTAATGCTGCGCTAGGGAACAAGTAGTCGTCGCCCATGTCGCCAATTTTACGTTGTGTTGCAGTATCACCTGCTTCTTTACCCTTAACTGTCGGGTCTAAAACTGAGATACCCGCTTCAAAATAATTACCCGGCTGTAAAAATGCAGACATAGATTGACCTGAACGGTCCAACGCTGCTGCAAAAACTCCAGTTGCAGGTAGCGTTGCTAAGATCATGGCAGTGCTAAGATGTTTTAATTTCATTGTAAATCTTTCCTTGAACTTCAAGATTCTTTAGTGTTAAGAAGCTATGATCTGACAACAAAAAAGTTATCTATTGTGATTGGCTATAACTTCATGTAACAAAAATACCATAATTAAAATAAGAGTAAATGTTCTAAATGAACTAAGCAGTATTAACAGAAAGATGAAAGTGTACAAAAATAAATCTTAAAAAATTTATATACATATGTGTTTTTATTTGTAAAATAATGATAAATATAAATTATTATTCTAAAATAATAATCA
>NZ_LZPJ01000100.1:0-17805 GCF_001729365.1 Acinetobacter sp. YK3 | reverse complement strand
ATTATTTTTTAAAATAGATCTATAATGTTGTTAAACCTATATATATTATTTTTTATTGTTTTGCTACAAATTTTCCTTATTAACAAAAAAGGCCACATCTTTTGCTTGTTTTATATACATAATCTGCTTTCGTTAACAAAATCCATATAACGTTATAAAAATGTAAATCGTCATATTTGGGAGTTTTATCTCTTATGCTTTTCAATTTATTTTGAATAAACTGTCATCTATTTGACAAATTTATGCTGTCAAAGTTAATAAAATATTTAAGTGATATAAATGATTAGAATTAATAACATAAAGACATTAATTTGTTATTTAGTTTTGATAATCGATAAGTTTATTTGCAAACCAGTTTAATAAATTAACCGACTTATGCCAAATATATCAACAAAATTATTGGAAAGTTGATATCTTCATAGGAAATAATATATAAATTTTTTTAATATAATTTTAACTCAAAGGAACGAATAGTTATGGATTCAGGATTGATCACCCTTTTCTTGCCAATCGCACTTGCCATTGTCATGGCGGGCATGGGCTTGGAACTCACCTTAAAAGATTTCGCTCGCGTCACCAAACACCCAAAAGCCGTTATCATTGCCCTGTTTTGCCAATTAGTTTTATTGGTCGGGATTGCATTCTTGATTTGTAAAATCCTTGCGCTACCGCCGTTACTTGCTGTGGGCCTCATGCTTTTAGCAGCTTCACCGGGTGGCTCGACTGCAAACTTGTTCAGTTATTTGTATAAAGGTGATATCGCCTTAAACATTAGTTTGACCGCACTCAATGCCTTGGTTGCTGCCCTATTCTTACCGTTTATTGTCAATTTCGCCATTCTGCATTTTATGAATGAAGGACAACATGTAGGGCTACAATTTTCTAAAATTCTACAAGTATTTCTAATTATCTTGGTGCCTGTGGCAATCGGTATGCTGGTGCGTCATTTTGCCCCACATTTAGCAGAAAAGTTAAATCGTCCTGTACGTATTTTTGCAATTGTTTTCTTACTCATCATTATTGCTGGGGCAATTTTTAATGAGCGGCATAATCTGGTTGAATATCTGGGACAGATTGGCTTTGCTACCGCTTTATTCTGTGCAATCAGTTTGGCAGTTGGTTATTTTGTACCGCGTTTCTTTGGGATCAGTTCATATCAAGCCCGTGCCTGTGCATTTGAAATCGGGATTCATAACAGCACCCTTGCGATGACGATTGCACTTACAATTATGGCCAGTACAACGATCGCAATGCCAGCCGCAGTTTATTCTATTTTTATGTACATCTTCGCTACAATCTTTGGCATTTTGATTACCCGCTTTGGGCCACCGGTGACTGAGAAATCTTAAATATTTATTTTATCGTCAATAGCGTATGACTGATTTTCAGTAATACGCTATTTTTTATTATGCGACCTCTAGCTGCTGTTTAAGTGCTTGTGCTGACCAAGCCTGAGGAGAAGTTTCCGCCTGTTTAACAAGCTGAATCAATTTTGCATTGATAGGTGCTTCTAAATTGAGCTGTTCTGCTAAACGAACAACCTCTCCATTAATCCAGTCAATTTCAGTTGTTCGTCCTGCCATCAGATCATCTGCCATAGATGAACGAGCCAGTGGATCAATGGCTAACATTTTCTTACTCACCACATTAAAAATGAAATCTGGCAATCTCAATACCACAGGAACAATTTGCGCTGGCAAAGCTGTGAGTTGAGCAGGTTGAATATGCGCAATTTTCAGCAATCTCAACGCTTCCATTTGTGCCATTGCCAAACATTGACGGTATGCCCGAATAGAAAGCTGTTGCCTTAATGGAAGCTGTGATAAGGCATTCACTGCGTTATTTAAATTAAGAATTAACTTCGCCCACTGTACTGCCTGCATATCAGGCTCCAGTTTCAGTTCCAGCCCTGCGGTTTTAAATGCGTTCATTAGCTCATGCAGCGCATCGTGTTGCTTGATATGTAACTCACCTTCTGTACCTTGATGAAATCTACCATTTCCCAACGCCGCGACATTAAAAGGAACCATGCCTGCAAGAATAGTTTGGTTGGGCAGAATCTGTTTTAAAATCTCCGCATTTCTTAAACCATTTTGAAAACTGATAATCAATGTTTTGTTTCTTAAAACAGTTTTTAACTCATGAGCAACGTGTTCAGTGGCTGCTGATTTAACACAAACAAAAATAATATCTGCTTGCGCTGCAACTTGTGGATCATCGCTCAATTGAAGCTGATTTGCTGCAATCGTGTGTTGATACCCACGATAATCCGAAACTGTCAGACCGTATTGTTGTAATTGCTGGCGAATTTGGGGACGTACAATAAACTGAACATCGCATCCTATAGCTGCCAACCGCCCTCCCAGATAACAACCAATATTGCCTGCACCATAAATACATATTTTCATTCAACATCCTGTTCAGTTTGCGTCCGTATGAGTAACTGTAACCCAAAGCCTGAAAAGAGATTGTCATTGATTTGACAATTGATCAGCTAGAGCAGGTCAAAAAATAAAAAAGCCCAACAATCGATGTCAGGCTTTCATTTTTATCTCAAGCAATTATCGTAGGTCTGGATCGGCCAATAATGTCGTTGCTGCCAACTTTCCTAAATTGTTTGAAGCCAGTGGACTATCACCTGTCAGTAATTTTCGATCTTGGTGTACCTGACCTGTAATCCCTTTATTCAAGATTTTAACGCCAAGTTTTTCCAGATTTTCACCGACCAACCATGGCAGTTGCCCTGGCATATAACCGATATCAATATTCGCACCTTTATCTAAGGAATCAGGGAAAACACAAACCTGATAGTCTTTGAAAATATAGTCTTGTGGATTTTCATCTACAGCGGCAGCCAGTAGTGATGCTGGCCCATGACACAAGGTAATCACATACTTATCATTTGCAACGGCCCATTTTAATAATGCTTTGACTTCGGTGCTTTGTGGAATTTTAGCCAGTACACCATGTCCACCTGGAATGAAAATACCTGCATAAGGTGAATCAGCGCTCAAGGCTTTCTCGAGCACATCAGCGAGTTTTAACGGCGCCTTGAGCTGTTTCTCATATTTTTTATAGGTGTCTAATACCACTTGTTCTTCGTTTGGCATCGCCCACATTTCTAGCTTGACTGGATTTCCTGAAAGCGTTGCAACGTCAAAGGCAAAGCCTGCATTATCCAGATGAAACATTGGCAATAACATTTCAACGGGATGATTTCCTGTAGAAAAGAATTTTTCATTCTGCATCAAGATATAACGTTCGTCTGTCGCGATCATTAAAATCTTTTTATCGCCCTGATAGGGTTGTGGGTAGGTTGTACCATCATAGTCAGTTTTAGCGTAGGTATACTGACTCAATGAATAGGGTGATGGGAAGAATGCATTGTCTTCTGCAAGATCTGGTGTTGGATTACGATCATCAAGATTTGTTGTCATTTCAAGTTTCCTCATTGCATCGTTTTATTGATATCCATACTGCTTGAGCAACCTGCCATACTCAAGTTTTGAGTACGAACAGGCATAGAATGAACATAATCAGGCAAATTAAGACTTAATTTCGAGTACCACTTTGCCAATATGCTGGCTGCTCTCTAAACATTGGTGCGCCTGAGCAACATCTGCAAAGGCAAAAGTTTTGTAGATCATCGGTTTACATTGATCTGCCTCAATCAGAGGCCAGACAAACTGTTCAAGTTCTTGGGTAATTTTGGCTTTTTCAACATTGGTTCTTGCACGCATGGTTGAGCCTGTGACAACGGCACGTTTTAGCATCAACTCCTGTATATCAAAGCCATCAACTTTACGACCACCCATAAAACCAATAATCACCAAACGTCCATCACGCTTTAATAATCTCAGGTTTTGGTTGAAATAGGCGGCTCCAATGATATCCAGAATTACATCCACGCCTTGACCATCGGTCAGTGCCAAAACTTCTTTCTCAAAATCCTGCGTTTTGTAGTTAATGACCTGTGACATTGGAGATAACTTTTCAACTTTGTCATCGTGGCCAACCGTAGAGAAATTTTTAATTCCCATAGCATGACACAAGCTGATTGCGGTTGAACCAATACCGCTGGCCCCACCATGAATCAGCACGGTTTCATCCGTCTTCAATTGACCAATCTGGAACAGATTCGCCCAAACAGTAAAATACGTTTCAGGGATAGCAGCCGCTTCAACAAAACTTAAATTTTTTGGGATTTTCAAAGTTTGATTTGCGGGTACAGCACAATATTCAGCATATCCGCCACCGTTGGTCAGTGCACAGACTTTATCGCCCACTTTAAACTGTGTCACTTGCGCGCCTACTTGTGCAACCACACCAGATACTTCTAGACCAGGAATAGGCGTGACGCCTTTTGGCATTGGATATAATCCTTGACGCTGTAAAATGTCAGGTCGATTAATTCCTGTTGCGTAGACTTCAATAAGAACTTCATCAGCAGTAATTTCTGGGCGTGCTCCCTCAGCAACTTGTAAAACTTCAGGGCCGCCTGCTTGAGTAATTTCAATATATTTCATTTGTTCTACGCTCTTTTGATTCATCTGATTATGACTCCGTTTCAGTATTAGATTCAGCATGTCTGGGTGGAAAACCAAACTGCTTTTTAAATTCTCGGCTAAATTGAGAAGAGCTCTGATATCCAACAGCATAAGCCGCTTGAGCCACACTTTGGTCTGCGTTTTGCAACAATTGTTTTGCCTTATGCAACCGAACTATTTTCAAATATTGCAACGGCGAATGTTGTGTCACCTGTTTAAAGGCTTTATGAAATGCAGAGGTACTCATATTGGCTTGCTCTGCCAGCATTTCTACAGTGAGCTTTTCTGTAAAATGGTGCTGGATATACTCGCAGATTTTATAAATAGGTCTGAGATTGCCTTGTGCAACTAAACCTTTTAAGGCATCCGCACCTGCATGTTGAATCACCCGATAAAGCAATTCTCGTTTAATCTGATCGCCCAAAACCAGCACATCTTGTTCTGAGGTCAATGTCTGTAATAAACGATTTAGCACACTCGAAATAGTCTGATCATATTGAATCACACTCATTCCTGTGGTGAGTGGCTTAAACTGGTAGTTCTCGAAATAGGTTTTTGCAAGCAGCTCATTCACTGTGTCAGCTTCCAGTTTCATGCTAATCGCAATCATCGGTGCTTCCGCACTGGCAATGGTGTCACAATCAAATGGCATCGAGACCGAGACGATCAGGCATTGACCTTGTTGAAAAGAATAGGTTTCTGTGCCGATATAGCCGCGTTTTTGGCCTTGCAATACAAACACAAGGGTTGGTTCTTGCAATACTGCAATTGGTGACGTGTTATGGTCAACTCGCATGAGCACAATGCCGTCAATCGCTGTGGCAAAAAAGCCTTCTTTCTGAACAAGTTTTAGAAATAAGTTGATGAGTTTTTGGTCATTCATCATGTGTCATCTGATGATTTGAAATATGATTTTTATTATTAAATAGCAAAGAGATAAAAGCTGTTAGTTTTATGCAGAATTAGGCATGGAAAAGAGAGTTTTGTGACTCTCAGTGGATGTATGATCGAATGTATCTCCTAACTTAACTGAACATTTCTACTTACTTTAGAAAAAAACAAAAAACAATTATTCACGAATGAGTAATTGGTTCGAATCAAAGAATTTTAACATTCTTTAATATATATTTTATTAACCAAAGGCAATATACCTAACCTTCCTTCAACTATATCGTTCCATGTATCATCCTCTTTGAGCTTATCCAGTATATAAAACTCAACTATTTTATTTCCAATCTTATATAGGTCTCTATACTTAATTTCTGTTTCTTTATTTGTAAAATCAACTCCACCAAATATTTCTCGTTCCTCATTATCTAATTTTATTGTGGTCACTTTATTAGCTTCCATGAAGGGGTTTTCTTCATTTAATCCTATTATAGTGCCACTAACAATATATGTTTCAATATTTCCATTCTCGATATTTCCCCACCATTCATCAGAGCCAAATAATCCATAATTACCTTTCAATCCCGCTGTACTACTTTCATCAAGAGTAGTCTCTTGTGCGCCATCAATCCAATCTTGATTCACCAATAAATACTCTTTAAGGTTATAAACTAACTTATAACCACTCTCAACTAACTTAGACTCTTTAATCATTGTGATTTCAACCTTATTTCTGGCATTCTTGGGACAGGTCTCGAACCAATAATCCAACTACTATTAATATATGTCATAGCTACACCATTTTGACTACCTAAGCCTATATTGATTACCCCTGTTTATTATACAAATATGGATTTCCCACACCTTCTAACGTAAACAAAGCATTTGTTTTTGTCCAATCTGCTACTGTTGATGAAGATCGTAGACCAAGTAAATATTTAGTTGAACTTTGGTCTGCTACTCCCATTGTATATAAGCTTGTTAGGGTGAAATAAAAGTTTCATGTGAGACTTTCAATTTATGATTTGTTTGTAAGAATTGTGCTTCAGGTACCGATATTGTTCGATAAACCATTTCATAGTTTTTGGTTTCTTAGATATTGCTGAGTTAAAATATTAGAAAATGGTGCAGCAGTTGGCCTGTTAAATGTTTCATTCACCAAATAGCCGACAACAGTCCCTACCAAAGTATTCAAAATATATTTATAAAAATCTACCGACTCTTATGGAAGGTTATTATTTAAAACCTAATAAAACTGACTCGAATCCAACATCTGTAAGGTAATCTTTTTCACTTCATCACGACTTTGCATAATATGCGCTTCTATTGCATTGATCGCCTGCTCTGTCTGTCTCTCAAAAATAAAACCTAAGATTTTTTGATGTTCCTGATAAGTCGCTTCCACCCGATAATCTTTGGAAAAGTCCAAACGGCGGATAATCCGGATTCGCTCACTCAAATCTCGATGAATCCTTGCCATTTCATTATTGCCCGAAGCACGGACCAAGGCACAATGGAAATCTTCATCTTGTTGCGAAAGCTGTTTAATATCCTTTAAGTACGCATCAGGCTCAACCAGCCAAAGCGCTTTTAAAAGTGACAACTCAACTGAGTTGTGATGATCAATCTGACAAAGTTTACGAATGCTATCTTTTTCCAACACAATACGCACATCGTAAAGTTCTTCATAATAACGAAAATTGAGCGGTCGAATCTGCCAACCGCTCCGAAAGCTCACATCAACGTAGCCCTCTTGTTGCAAACGATATAAGGCATGTCGGATGGGGGTACGACTTACCGCATAAGCTTTAGCAACTTCAGACTCAGTGAAGCGTTCACCCGGCATCAATTTGAAATCAAAGATATCATTCTTGATGCGTTGGTAAACTAGCTCAGACAGATTGTCTGAGCTTTTTGTTGTTATTTTTGGTTCTTTCATTCAACCCTATTCCATATATACCAATGGCTCACCACTGTGTACAGTTTGCCCCGCTCTGCAAATAATGGCTTTGACGATACCATCTTCCTCTGCATAAACAGGTAACTCCATTTTCATTGCTTCAATAATAGCAATAGTTTCTCCTTTTTTGATCTCTTGCCCATGTTCAACAAAAATTTTCCAGATATTGCCTGTCATTGATGCATTTAAAGCAGAAAGATGGCTGTAATCGATCTGATTCGCTTGTTCCACATGCTGTTCAGGTTGTGCAGCAAACTCTTCTTTCCAGCGACTCACTTCAGTGCTAAAGGCCTGTTGCTGTTTCTCTTTAAACGCGGCGATACTTTCCGCTTCATTCTCCAAGAACTGTACATATTCTGCATAGTCAAACTCGGTTTCTTCAATTTGGATCTGAGCGCGGCCATTTTCAAAATCTGCACGCCATTCATTGAGTTCAGCTTCTGTCACAGGGAAATATTTAATCTGGTCAAAGAATTGCAAGAACCATTGTTTATCACCAAATTGCTTGTTCTTTTTAAACTTGTTCCAGATCGGCAGCGTCCGCCCAATCAACTGATAACCACCCGGTGAGTCCATGCCATAAATACACATGTACATACCACCAATACCCACTGTACCTTCCGCAGTAAAGGTACGTGCTGGATTGTACTTAGAGCTGAGCAAACGATGGCGTGGATCAATCGGTACAGCACACGGTGCCGTCAGATAAACATCGCCCAAACCCAGTACTAAATAATTGGCGTCGAAAATAATGTCTTTCACTTCATCACGATGCGCAAGCCCATTAATTCGTTGGATAAAATCAACATTATTCGGCAACCAAGGCGCTTTAGCACACACACTTTCCTGATAACGCTCCACTGCACCTAAAGTCGCACTGTCTTCAAACGCCATTGGTAAATGTACGATACGCGATGGGATTTTAAGTTGGCTCAAATCGCCCATTTCATCTTCAAGTTTAAGCAATTTGGTAATCAGCTCTGCTTGAGGAATCACCAGACCATCGTATTTAATTTGTAGTGAACGTACCCCTGGGGATAGCTCCAAAACGCCTGCAAGATTGGCACTACGAATCATTTTAATCAGTTGATGTACACGTAAACGTAGTGCCAAGTCCAAAACGTTTTCACCGTACTCTAATAAGATATAGCTATCACCTGCTTGGCGATACAGCGTTTTTGGCGATAATTCAGTTTGTTTACGTTGTGCCAGAATGGTTGTTAAGACATCTTGAGTTGGCTCAATCGTTTCTACCACTTTGGCAGCAGCGGCAAAGTTTTGGATATTTTCAATTTGTTTGCGTTCTAACTCGTTGGCCTGCTCGACTGTAATTGGATAAAAACGGATTTTATCATCAGCTTTGAGTTGGCCTACTTTCCAGAGCTCTGCTTTGGCAATGGTCACTGGACACACGAAGCCCCCTAAACTTGGGCCATCTTTTGCCAAAATCACAGGGAAATCACCAGTAAAGTTGATCGCGCCAATCGCATATTCACAGTCATGCACATTCGATGGATGCAAACCCGCTTCACCGCCATTTTCACGTGCCCAGCTTGGGGTAGGCCCAGAAAGTCTGACGCCTAAACGATTTGAATTAAAATGTACGGTCCATTCAGACGCAAAGAACTCTTCTACATATTCGGGTCTAAAGAAATCAGGCGCACCATGTGGGCCATACAGCACCGCGATTTCCCATTCATTGCTATATTCAGGGATCAAATCTGTCGATAAGGCTTGTGGTGTGTCGATTGCCAATGGCAATTCAGCATTTGCCAAGCTTGAATCAACCATTTTGATCATATCGCCAACACGCAAAGTACGTCCTGCATGACCACCAAAATTACCTAGTGCAAAGGTTGAACGACTACCTAAATATAAGGGTACATCCAGTCCATCACGTACTGCCAAATAAGTACGGCAGCCTGAAGCCACTTGCCCTATTTTTAAGATTTGACCTGCTTTAACTTTAACTGGTTGCCAAAAGCTAATCTCTTGATTATCTAACACAGCAGTACAACTTGCACCAGTCAGTGCAATCGTGGTATCTGCATGAAACTTTAATGTTGGCCCCACCAAGGTAAACTCAAAACCTGCCGCTTTAGCATCATTGCCGACAATACGATTGGCGAGTTGGAACGCATAATCATCCATTGGGCCAGAAGGCGGTACACCAATATCCCAGTAGCCTGTGCGCCCCGGATAGTCCTGAATTGAACTAAGTGTGCCAGCTTGAATCACTTCAATGACTTTTGGTGAATAGTTAAAATCATCCAGCATACGCGTCCAGATTTGCATAGATTCAAAACGCTGATCTGAAACAATGGCGCGTGCATAATCCAGATTGGTACTGATTCCATTTAAACGGGTTTCAGCCAAAACCACTTTTAATTTCTCAATTGCTGTAGCTCGATCTTCGGCATGGACAATAATTTTGGCAATCATCGGATCGAAATATTGAGAAATTTCGGTGCCTGTTTTGACCCAAGTATCGACACGAATGCTTTCTGGAAAAGACACTTCAGTCAATACACCGGGACTCGGTTGGAAGTTTTTCACAGGATCTTCGGCATAGACACGGACTTCAATAGCCGCACCTTTGGGTTGGATATTGCTTAAATAGTCCCAGTCCAATGCATCGCCAGCTGCAACTTTGAGCATGCATTCAATCAAGTCTAGACCTGTGACCATTTCAGTGACAGGATGTTCCACTTGTAAACGGGTATTCACTTCAAGGAAATAAAACTCATCCCGTTGAGCATCGTAAATAAACTCAACCGTACCTGCACTGCGATAATTGACAGAGCGGCCCAGTTCAACCGCCGCTTGATGCAACTTTTGACGGGTAGCTTCAGGTAAATTGGCCGCTGGCGTTTCTTCTACCACTTTCTGGTTACGACGTTGCAATGAACAATCACGCTCTCCAAATGCCACCACTTGGCCTTTGCCATCACCAAAAATCTGTACTTCGACATGACGTGCTTTATCAATAAAACATTCAATAAAGACTCCCGCATCTTTAAAGAACTGTTCACCTAAACGTTTTACACTTTCATAAGCTTCTGTTAATGCTTGTGGGGTGTCACAACGGGTTAAGCCAATTCCGCCGCCACCCGCAGTACTTTTTAACATGATTGGATAGCCAATCCGTTCAGCAGCCGTCAATGCTTCTTCCAAGCTATCGAGCAATCCTGTACCCGGTGTCATTGGCACATTCGCCGCTGCTGCCAATTCACGTGCGCGATGCTTTAAACCAAACTCCAGAATCTGTTCTGCGGTTGGGCCCATAAATGCAATATTGTTTTCTTCACAAGCACGGGAAAAATCGGCACTTTCAGACAGAAAACCATAACCAGGAAAAATTGCTTCTGCCCCTGTTTTTTTAGCTGCTTGAATCAATTTATCAATACTGAGATAAGTATCGGCAGGTTTTAGACCTTCTAGCGAAATTGCAATATCTGCATCTTGGACATGTTGTGCATAACGATCGCTATCGGAATAAACTGCAACGCTGGTAATGCCTAATTTTTTTAATGTTCGAATTGCTCGGACAGCAATTTCACCACGGTTTGCAATAAGTACAGTTTTAAACATGATGATTTCCCCCAATTAATTCGCTGTGTTTGCCGCTTGACTGTTACGGTGCTGGATATAGGCTCTCCATCCACCAAAATGGCTAATATTCTCTGCATCACCTAAGCCATACGGTTCACAAATAAAACCTTTGACCCAACGACCATCCTCCAGCTCGACATTGCCCATCCCTAATGGGGTTGGAATTTCTGCGACAAACTCACCCAATCGAGCCGTTGGTACATCCCAAAGTTCGACGATGATGCTTTTTCCATTGGATTGACGTGCTAGTCCAGGTTTTGGTGGGACGGTGCCATTTAAGGCATAAAGTGCGTAGTCCTGAGAGGTTTTGGTGGTTTCGACATGTACGGCATCACGAGTGGTTAGTTGGAAATTGAGTGGCATGCCTGTTAAATGTGCGCCCACCACAGCAACTCGGATATGATGAGGAGACACCAAGGTCGGTGCGTTTGAAGCTAAGGCCTTATCTAAGGCTCCCAGTTTCAGCGCTAAATAGTTCTGCCAAGCCTTACCAAAGTGAATTAGAGCCGCATCGTGCCATGCAGGTGCAATTAAACTGATGCCGAAAGGTAAGTTGTCTGCTCTAAAGCCTGCGGGTAATGCCAGTGCACTTAAATCTGCGAGATTGGTAAAGTTGGTATAAATGCCAAAGTGAGCGTTGTATTCAATTGGATGTTGTTGAAGCTGCTCAATGGTATAAATCGTTGGTGCAGTTGGAACAATCAATGCATCAAATTCAGCCAGACTGTCTTGAATTTTTCGAGCCAGATCCATTCTTAAATATTCGGCATTGTAGGCATCGACCGCAGAGTATTTTTCACCTTGCTGAACGATTTCCAAGACCGTTGGATCAAAATCGTCGGCATTGCTTTTTAGTAGATCCGTAACCGCCGCCGTGCGCTCGGCAACCCAAGAGCCTTGATATAACTGTGCTGCAAGTTGCTCAAAGGCAGAAAAATCAATTGCTGTGATTTCTGCATTTAAACTTTCAAGTAATTGAATGGTTTGCTGGAAGGCTTTTTCTGCCTGCTCATCGCCAAAGAAATTTAATTGTTTTGGAATTGCAAATTTTAATTTGCTCGAGAATCGAGCAGGTACATTTTTAGGATGTGGACGAGAGTAACTGTCTAAAGCATCATAGGCTTCGGCTTGATGGGCAACCAACTCTGCATCTGCAACGGTTAATGCAAAAATTGAAATGCAATCAATGCTCTTAACTGCGGGTAATAGTCCTCGATTTGAGAAGCGCCCTTTGGTTGGTTTTAAGCCCACAATATTATTGAATGCCGCTGGTACACGACCCGATCCAGCTGTATCCGTGCCCAATGAAAATGGAACCAAACCTCTTGCCACCACACTGGCAGACCCCGAACTTGAACCGCCACTGACATATTCAGGTTTAAAGCTATTTGGTACTGCACCAAAGGGTGAACGTGTTCCGACCAAACCTGTGGCAAACTGATCAAGGTTGGTTTTACCAATTACAATTGCACCCGCTTGCTTAAGCAAACGAACGGTTTCAGCATCTTGTGTCGCGATCGTATTTAATGCTTTACATGCTGCGGTGGTAACAAAACCAGCGACATCTATATTGTCTTTAACCGCAAACGGTACGCCGTATAAAGGAAATTGCTTTTTGAGGTCTTCCGCATCTTGCGCTAATTGCGTTAAAGACTGAATCTGTTGTTCGAGTACATCTGGACTCACAATCGAAATCCAGGCCACATCATTAGGATCAAGTGCTTTAACTAATTCTTTTAAAATATCGAGTTGAATTTCATTGTTGAAATACGCCGTTTGCCATTCAGAAATTGTCCAGCCTAAAGTTTTTAGTTCATGCATCTTATGAATCCTATCTTGTATACAAGTTTGAATAGATAAATGCAGAAACTGTGCCAATATATTTTTAATATAAAAATTAATCACTTAGAATATTTAATGAAATACAAACTTATGAGAATGGTGCAGTTATAGTGCTGAAAAAATTTTGTTCGAGCTGATGTGCGCTATAATTCAGCAGAGCTTTAGTGTGGAATAAAAGATTTGAATAAAAATGAGAAAATTCGATTTAAGTTATTTATTTTTATGATGTTATTTATTTTCTTTCAAATATTTAGTGATATCTTCAAATTCTGCAGCAACGGACTGAATCGCCTGTTGTTCCATGCCTCTAAATTTTTTTAATATGGCTTGCCCCAATTCGGTAACGATTGCACCACCACCATGCGTTCCCCCTGTTTGAGTTTCGACAAGATGAGATTGAAAGCATTGATTCATGGTATCGACCAGTTGCCATGCACGACGATAACTCATGTCCATAGATTTGGCCGCTTGTGAAATTGAACCTGTACGCTGGATGGCTTCGAGTAATTCAGCTTTGCCGGGGCCAAAGGCAATCTGTTCATCAGACAAGATTCGAAGGTGCATTTTTAAACGTGGTTTTGACATTTCGAGTTACCAAGATTTGATGATGTATTTCACACCATCAAATCTCATTATTTAAAGTTAGAAATGAATCACAGTACGAATCGACTTACCTTCATGCATCAAGTCAAAGGCTTCATTAATGTCTTCAAGTGGCATGGTATGCGTCACGAAAGGTTCTAGCTGAATCTCGCCTTTCATTGCATCTTCAACCATTTTAGGAAGTTGTGAACGGCCTTTTACACCACCAAAAGCAGTACCCATCCATTTACGGCCTGTCACCAACTGGAATGGACGGGTTGAGATTTCCTGACCTGCACCGGCAACGCCAATAATCACCGACTGTCCCCAACCACGATGTGCACATTCAAGTGCAGAACGCATAACATTGGTATTGCCGATACATTCAAAAGAGTGATCAACGCCCCAACCTGTCATTTCCACAATGACTTGCTGAATAGGTTGCTCATACTCTTTTGGATTAAGGAAATCTGTTGCGCCAAACTGTTTTGCCAGTTCAAATTTATCTGGATTGGTATCTACTACAATAATACGTCCAGCTTTGGCCTGACGTGCACCTTGTACTACAGCAAGACCAATACCGCCTAAACCAAACACAGCAACGCTATCGCCTTCCTGCACTTTTGCGGTGTTATGAACAGCACCAATACCAGTGGTCACGCCACAACCGAGTAAACATACTTGTTCATGATTGGCTTCTGGATTGATTTTTGCCAAAGACACTTCAGCAACTACAGTATATTCACTAAAGGTTGAACAGCCCATGTAGTGATAGATCGGTTGACCGTTATAAGAAAAACGAGTGGTGCCATCTGGCATGACACCTTTACCTTGAGTTGCACGTACCGCAACACAAAGATTGGTTTTTCCAGATTTACAGAATAAGCATTCTTTACATTCAGCCGTATATAATGGGATCACGTGATCGCCTACTGCGACGCTGTTCACACCTTCACCCACTTGTACCACAACCCCTGCACCTTCATGGCCTAAAACAGCAGGAAATACACCTTCAGGATCATCACCTGATAAAGTGAAGGCATCTGTATGGCACACCCCAGTATGCGTAATTTTAATGAGAACTTCACCCGCTCTTGGTGGCTCAACATCAAGCTCTACGATTTGTAATGGTTCACCTGCGGCAAATGCAACGGCTGCACGAGATTTCATACCTTCATCCTTTATAGTCGATGTAATGTGTTATGTTTGTAACAGTTAACTGATTTTATGCTGATATTCAACATCTTCAAGTACATGTGGTGCTATCTTTACATAGTACGCAACATTTCACGATAAAAATGATAAAGAATTTATATCACTTTAAAATGATGACGCTTGTTATTGTATTCGGAATTGGTGGTTGTTCTTTACCGCCGAATGAAAATCATGATCGGAGTAATTCCTTGCAAACTAAAACAAAGTGGATGAATGACCCACAGGCCGATCTTAATATTGAAAATGGTTTAACGGCTTTTTTGGCTTTAGATGATGCTTTTCTAAGCATTGCCTCACGTATTCATTTAATCAGAAATGCCAAGCATCAACTTGATTTACAATACTATATCTGGAATGACGATGCCATTGGCAATCTGATGCTGCATGAACTGCTGAATGCTGCTGATCGTGGTGTAAAAGTCCGCCTGCTGATTGATGATCAAAATGGAGTAAAACTGGATAAGACTTTAAAAGCCCTTGCCCAGCATCCAAATTTTGAAATACGTATCTTCAATCCTTATAAATTTAGACACCTCCGTTTTATTGATTATATCTTCCGCTTAAAACAGATTAACCATCGCATGCACAACAAGCTTACACTGGCGGATCATTCTATTGCTGTTACTGGTGGACGAAATATCAGTAGTGAATATTTTGATGCTGGTGATCAGTTTCAGTTCAGTGACATGGATATTTTATTTTACGGCAAAGCAGTAGAGCGAGCGGAAGATGTATTTGATGAGTTCTGGAATCATCCACTGAGCTATTCAACAGAACAATTGTTAGGTCATGGCACTGCTCAGCAACTTGAAAACCTAAGAATCTCATATAAAACGCTGGATCAGGTCAACACACCAACCGAAGATAAATTAGAAGCCGCACAAGATTATTTAAAATTACGTTTAGAAAATTATCCAATCCAGTGGGCCAAAGCCCATTTTGTGGCTGATCATCCAGATAAGGCACGCGGACAAGCACAACAACAGCAACTTCTCTATTCCCAAGTCCTTAATATTATGGGCAAACCAGAACAACACATGGAACTGGTATCTGCCTATTTTGTTCCGACTGAACGTGGTACGGCCTATCTCAATCAACTTTCTAAAGACGGTATCAAAGTACGGGTACTGACCAATAGTCTGGTTGCGAATGATGTGGCCGTAGTTCATTCGTTCTATAGCCAGTATCGTAAGCCACTTTTACAAAATGGTGTGCAGCTTTATGAGTTTAAGCCCAACATCGAGCGTAAAAAGCGGACTTGGTATGAAATTGCGACAGGGAGTGTCATTCCTGTCAAAGGTAAAAATCGCTCCAGCTTACACGCCAAGTTTTTTGATGTTGATGGAAAGGTTTTTATTGGTTCATTTAACTTTGACCCACGCTCTGCACATCTAAATACTGAAGTGGGTTTGGTGGTGGAATCTGATCATTTACAAGACCAGATTACCGCAATGCTGGACCAGCATTTATTACAAGTGGCTTATCAACTCAAATTAGATGAACATGGCAATATTGTCTGGTATGAGCATAAAGACAATGGTGAAGTTATTCAGCATCATCATGATCCTGAAAGTACCAGATTCCAACGCTTTACCATGAATGTGGTGTCTTATTTCCCTGTAGAATGGATGATGTAAATTAAATTAGATATGTATCAATTCCTACCGAACTCAACTCATATTGTAGACCTGAAGCTAAAGCAATCAATGTGAGTGTTCCACAAAAAGGAGGAGTTTCACTAGTTAATATCCCACTAAATAATTTCAATTTAACTCCATCGGTGTAACCTCTTTCATTAATAATTGCAAACAATGATCCAATCTCTAAGCCTTTCAAATTAGAGAGGCTATTAAATTCTTTATACTCTTCAAAATTGATCTCTAATTTAGTTTTAAGGATTAATTCAATTTCATCAAACTCTCGATTTACTTGAAAGACCCAAAGCTTAAAATCAATTTCAATCATTAATTGTTCTATAGAAAATGAGTTATCTTCACTATTTCCATCTCTATCTATATAAATATTATCGATCCTTCTGATGCAACTTTCATTCTGTATAGCCTCAAAAACATTACTATGAATCATACTTATATTCCTTTTATTTTATAGTAGCTTATAATCATGATTGGTCATTTTCATAACAACAAACTACACTAAACCAATTTGTCTAAAGAACTGTTGATAGGCTTCTGCTTTCTTATCCAGCGCTAAAGGATAGGCTCTTGATGATGATGGTAATCGGTATAAATTCAGCTCTCGATCATCAAAATTTACCTGTACCGACTGTCCAATCATAGGCTTACTAGCTTGCTCTGGAAAGTGTAGCATCAGCGTATCTGTCGCTTTATCGCCTGTAGTCATAATGGTATGGCACAGTGGAATTTGTTCCAGTAATTTGGATAAATCTGTAGGCGTAACAATTTCTAAAAATTTATCAGATGCATTACCTTGTAATCGTTTCACTTGATAGGCCGTGTCAAAGATTCCTACACCAATTTGAGTTAAGAACTCACGGATCAGTTGTTCTTTAAAGTTTTTATTGGTTAAATCTAAAAAATGATTTTTATCATTAAAGAAAATAAGGCCAAATATTCTCCACATGTCGTTTTGATAATTTGGATAGTAAAAATCCATCTTCCAACGGCTTTGTGGCGGCGGAAAACTGCCTAGCATCAATAGCTTGGCATTGGAAGGTAAAAATGGTTGTAATGGATGTGTTTCTATTTCTATATCAGTCATTTATGTCAAAAGCCAAATTTTAAATTGAGTAAATCATTTTGTTTATTTTATAGAATTTTCCAGTTTTTTGCTTGGTTCTTTGAGGTGCTAAGAATCGTTTTTTTAACAATAATAAAGCTCTCAATTATCATAGATTATAGAACTCATATTAGGATTAATACCCTTATAATATCACTAAACTATTTCGATTAATAACTTAATCAGACCAACAAAATAACTTTATAAAGTTATATATCTAAATTTGACACATAAAGTAAAAAGTAACGCCAACAACATGTATATCAAAGGGACTTTTGGACCTGCATTTTTTCAGCTCATATAGATAGTAGCCCCCATGGATATATTTTTTTAAGACTGATATTTATGAACAGATAACCTTATTAAATACACAGAAATAAAGGTATAGGAACTTCTTATGAA
>NZ_LZPJ01000099.1:0-26062 GCF_001729365.1 Acinetobacter sp. YK3 | reverse complement strand
AATTGCGGCGTTTTTTTATGCTTCCTTATTTGAGAAGCCTAAAAACTTTAAGCTGGTTTACGTAAATCTTTACGTAAGATCTTACCCACGTTTGATTTCGGTAATTCTTCCATAAACTCAACATAACGTGGGCACTTGTAGCCAGTTAAGTTTTGTTTTGCATAAGCAATGACTTCTTCTGTGGTTAAAGAAGGGTCTTTTTTCACGATGAATAACTTCGGCACTTCACCTGATTTTTCATCTGGAACACCAATCGCAGCCACTTCCAATACTTTTGGATGTTTCGCAATAACTTCTTCAATTTCACTTGGGTAAACGTTAAAGCCTGACACCAAGATCATGTCTTTCTTACGGTCAACGATCTTCACATAACCACGCGAATCCATCACACCGATATCACCGGTACGGAAGAAGTTATCAGCCGTCATTACTTTTGCAGTTTCGTCTGGACGGTTCCAGTAACCTTTCATGACTTGTGGACCACGGATCGAAATCTCACCTTGTTCACCCAGCGCAACTTCTTTACCGTCATCATCCAGAATCGCAACTTCAGTTAATGGCAATGGAATACCAATCGTGCCGCTGAATTCAGTTGTAGCAGGAGGATTCGCAGTTGCAACAGGTGAAGTTTCAGATAAACCATAACCTTCAATAATGGTGGTACCTGTGATTTTCTTCCATGCTGCTGCTGTTGATGGCAACACCGCCATACCACCGCCCATTGCCATCTTAAGATTGCTATGGTCAAGCTGTTTGAATTCTTCGTTATTCACCAACGCGTTAAATAAAGTATTTACTGCTGGGAAGAATGAAGGTTGATATTTACGTAATTCACCCACCACCGCAGGCAAGTCACGTGGATTTGGAATCAGGATATTGGCCTGACCTTTATACATGCCGTAAAGTGCACACACCATGAATGCAAAGATGTGATACAGCGGTAATGCACATACGATGCGATCACCTTTAGCACTATCAGAACCGCCAAACTTACTTGAGAAAATCGCTTCACATTGGAGTAAGTTTGCAACAAGATTACGATGCGTTAATTCAGCGCCTTTAGAAACACCTGTTGTACCACCCGTATATTGAAGTACTGCGGTATCGCTTAAGGTCAAGCTTGGACGCTTATAATTGCTTGGGTTGGCTTTGTTTAAGGCCGCGTTGAATTTAGTATGGCCTGGAATATTCCACGCTGGAATTTGCTTACGTACTTTACGTAAAACGAAATTCACAATCGTACCTTTCAACGTACCTAACATATCACCCACAGAAGCCACCACAACATGCTTCACAGGTGTTTTACCAATAATGTTTTGATAAACATTGGCAAAGTTTTCAATAATCACTAAGACTTCAGCACCAGAGTCATTCAACTGATGCTCAAGTTCACGTGCTGTATATAATGGATTGACGTTTACAAGCACCAGACCTGCACGAAAGACCCCTAACGCAACAACTGGATATTGGAAAACGTTCGGCATCATCACCGCAACGCGCGAGCCTTTTGCTAAGCCTAAAGTTTGTAAATAAGCTGCAAATTTACGGCTAGCGACTTCTAATTCATTAAACGTTAAAACTTTATCCATAAAGATAAAGGCATCACGTGAACCAAATTTTTGGAAATTGCGTTCAAAAATATCAACAAGTGAGGTGTTTTCAGCAGGCAGTTCAACTGTTTCTGGAATTCCTGTCTTTTGGTATTCAGCAAACCAAATCTTTTCCATAATGCCCTTATCTCCGAGTGGTAATCCTTAAAAATGTAACAACGTTACTTTCCATGGCAAAACATTTTTTTTAAATTTTTGAATTGCCCTGTCAATCTATCCAAATAATCTGAATACATTGTCATATATAACGTATTTGTATCACAGAATACTAGCCTTATCTCTGAATGAAGAGTCTATTTGCTTTTTGATATCCACGTGGTAAAAGTTGCCCCTTTGTTGCTCTTTTTCCTAGATATTTTTGAAGATCATCCCCTTTCAATTTCAGATGCTGTTGTCCTGCATCGATTTGGATTATTTCATCTAACGTCAGGGTTGTCATGGATAAAATTTGCTCTTTTTCATCAAGTTGTATCAACTTGTTACCCTTACCTTTATTGAGAACTGGCAGTTCAGTTAAATCAATAATCAGTAAACGTCCTGATGAACTCAGAATGGCAACGTGAGTGGCTTGCTGAATTGGCAATAGCGGTAAAGCCTTTGCCTTATCTGCAACAGTCAGGAAGGCCTTCCCTGCTTTTGCATTGGTATCCAGTTGTGCTGCCTGACTCTTAAAGCCGTAACCATTTGAACTGGTTGCAATCAGCTCGCTGCTCTCCTCATCAATAAAGACCTGAATAAATGACACACCACTGGCTGGTGAAAGTTTTGAACTGAGCGGTTCACCCAAGCCACGTGCCGAAGGCAAACTGCTGATCGGCAAGGCATAACTACGTCCTGTCTCGTCAAGGAAATAGACACGCTGGTTGGTTTTACCCACTGCATGACTAAGATACTGGTCACCCGCACGATAATTCAGATTGGCTGCATCTACTTCTGCCCCTTTGGCAGCGCGCACCCAACCTGCCTCGGACAATACGACAGTCACAGGCTCAGCAGGCATTAAATCTTGTTCTTTAATCTGGACGGCATCCGCGCGCGCAACGATTGGTGAACGACGGTCATCACCAAACTTTTTCGCGTCTTCTTTTAACTCATTAATGATCAGGTTTTTTAATGATTCTGGATTTGCCAATTGCTCACGAATAATGGCAGCTTTCGCTTCCAACTCTTCTTGCTCACGGCGAATTTCCATTTCTTCAAGCTTAGCCAAATGACGAAGTTTGAGTTCGAGGATCGCTTCAGCCTGAATGTCATCAATACCAAAATGCTGCATCAATACAGGTTTTGGCTGATCTTCTTCACGGATAATCCGAATCACGGTATCAATATCCAAGTAAGCAATTAAAAGACCTGCCAGGATATGTAAACGTTTTTCGATTTTATTCAAATGGTATTGCAAACGACGGGTCACGGTTTGCTTACGAATCTCGATCCATTCCAATAAAATACGGCGAATCGATTTCACCTGTGGACGACCATCTGCCCCAATCATGTTCAGATTGACACGATAGCTTGACTCCAGATCCGTAGTTGCAAATAAGTGACTCATCACCGTTTCTGCATCGACGCGATTCGAACGCAGCACAATCACCAAACGGGTTGGATTGGCGTGATCCGATTCATCACGTACATCGCTGACCAATGGCAATTTTTTGGCAATCATCTGATCTGCGATCTGGGTAATGACTTTTGAACCCGAAACCTGATACGGCAGTTCAGTAATCACAATCTCATTTTTGTCGACCGCATATACCGCCCGCATACGATAACTACCACGACCTGTGGTTTGAATTTTGAGTAATTCTTCTGGCGGGGTAATGATTTCAGCTTTGGTAGGTAAATCTGGCGCAGGAATATATTCTGCCAGTTTCGCATCTGAAGTTTCAGGATTACGAATTAAGGCGATTGTTCCTTTCACCACTTCACGCAAGTTATGTGGCGGGATATCTGTTGCCATCCCCACCGCGATACCCGTGGTACCATTTAACAAAATATTCGGAACGCGTGCAGGCAAAGTGATTGGCTCTTTCATTGAACCATCAAAGTTGTCTTGCCATTCACTGGTGCCTTGGCCCAATTCGCTCAGTAATAATTCACTATAAGCAGAGAGTTTAGCTTCGGTATAACGCATCGCCGCAAATGATTTCGGGTCATCTGGTGAACCCCAGTTTCCCTGACCTTCAACCAATGGATAGCGATAGCTAAATGGCTGTGCCATCAACACCATCGCTTCATAGCAGGCTGAGTCACCGTGCGGATGATATTTACCCAGTACATCACCGACGGTACGTGCCGATTTTTTCGGCTTCCCCGTCGATTTCAGGCCAAGCTCGCTCATCGCATAGACAATACGGCGCTGTACAGGTTTTAAACCATCACTGATATGGGGCAATGCACGATCCATAATCACGTACATGGCATAGTTCAGGTAAGCCTGCTCAGTGAATTCGGCTACGGAACGGTTTTCTGTTGCATGATGTGCAAGGCTGGTCATTTCAGCGAGTCATCCAAAATCATTTATTATCGTCAATGCTTTGTATGCTATGTGGATGAAGGCGTTGTGACAAGCCCTTGTTGTTGTTTAAACGTCAAATGGTGTCTTGTTCGGAGAATTTGTAATGGAATACTGTACTGAACCAACTCTTCAGCGATCAAATCAGAGACTTTCTCTGAATAATTTCATTTTAACTTCATCAATATTCAAGATTTGTAAGGAGGTCAATTCATTATTCACGTTAAAACCAAAACCGAAATTACAATCACGCACATATTGAATTATGCTTTCTAAAGGTAAAAATACGAGTTCAATATAATTTCTCCCCATGAATAATTGGAACTCTTTATCAAATGCATCCTTAAATCTACCAGAAAAATCATCCAAATCAGCCGACCAAGATGACACATCAAAAATTGGTAAATGCGCTTGTCCTAAATCAATAGAGGATAAATTCTTCCCAGTTTGAATTAACTGATAGAAGCTAAAGCTAACTAACGTAATTGTTGACAATTCACCTGTCTTTAACAGACCTATTTCAACTAAAGACGTGCGGCCATTGCCACCTCTCCAATACAAATCTGGAGATTTTTCATTGAAATGAATATCAAAGGGTACGTAACCATCAATTTCAACCGAATGAGACTGATAAGTACCTATAGTAGTTCTTTTTAACATCTAAGACTTCATAAACCAGAGTTAATGAGATGTATCATAAATTGCCATAAACTACGATATATTTAGCACGCTTTAACTGGTCACTCCACCAACTGATTAAAGCGATTAGAAACTTTTCTACAGCTAAATTATTTGCAGGAATTTTTAGCATCGCATTTAAGATAACGTTACAGGTATGATGATCTAGGTAGTTGTATCCACATACATCAAAATTGTTTTTCGACAGCGTATTGTTACAAGCCACTTTAAAAGCATCTAAAATATAATCAAAATCATGCGCTGGAATAAAAATATCATTTGAACTCGTTTTACTACCTTCAGTTTCAGCCCAAAGAATAAATCCTATTTCATTCTTGATTTTTTGTTGATTATCACGTGTTGTAATGAGCATAACTTGTGACTTGATTTCTATAATTGCTTTTTGAACGTCGAAATTACAATATTGATAGGCATCTTGCGCTACCGACATTTTGCATTCAGTCGCTTGAATCACTTTTTCAATATTATCTGTATGGAAATTAATTATCGCGGCAGACACATCATTTTGGTTGTCTTTTAAAAGCTTTAACGCATATGTAAGTGGGATAGAGAGTTCTTTTCTTATTTGCTCAATTTTCTCTCTATCCATTTTAATCTTAATGCTCATCTGTTGAGGAAGCAGACTCGGCATCATCTTCTTGATAAATAAATTTCGGCATTTCCAGACCAAAATAGATCGCGATCAAACGTAAGGTAAAACCAAATACCAAAGTAAAAATTACAGTCAGATCGTGCGGGAGGCCAACTTCCAGACACACCCAATAACAAATCACGGCAACAAAGGAAATACTGGCATACAACTCACGGCGGAACACTAAAGGCACGTCATTACACAGAATATCACGCAGAATACCACCCGACACGCCTGTTAATACGCCTGCCACCGCAGACACCACAAAACCATGCCCCATCGATAGGGCAATCTGGCAACCAATGATGGTAAATCCAATTAGACCTAGAGCATCCAGTACCAGGAAGATATTGCGTAGATGACGCATCCATTTGGCAATAATGATGGTGACAAAAGCCGCAGCGCAGGTCAGCACTAAATATTCAGGATGTTTGACCCAAGTTAAAGGATAATGCCCGAGCAGCACATCACGCACTGAGCCACCGCCCAATGCCGTTACGCAGGCAATCAGTACCACACCAAACCAGTCCATACTACGTCGACCCGCTGACAATGCGCCCGTCATCGCTTCCGCAGTAATGGCAATAATATAAATTACGGTGAGTAACATCTGCCTACATCCCTAAATCAGGCGTAAAAGTGTGCGCTATTCTAAGACAAAGTTAGATGAATTGTGCACAACATTGTTTAAATTTTTTCCCCGAGCCACAAATGCAGGGTTGTTTCATGGTGATTTGCATGTCCAGTGTAGGATCAAGGAAATACCATTGTTGTTGATGCAACACAAAATGAGAAATTTCATGATGAATATGCGCTTGTTTGCCATCATGATAATGTGCCTTGAACTCAACCAGTGCATGGGTTTTATCTAGCTTGGGCTGATGTTGTACAACCTCTAGTTTCAACCATTGATTGGATTGACTCCAGTCGGCAATCGCGGCACGATCCAAAGCGGACTGTTGTCCTAAAGCCGTTGTCTCCAGAATATAATCAATCTGTTGCAAAGCAAAAGCACTATAACGCGAGCGCATGAGTTGCTCTGCACTTTGAGCTGTCTGTTGTTTCAAATGCAAGGGCTGACAACATTCAGCATACGGTCCATGCCCACAAGGACAATTCTTTGACAAAATCATTTTGAATTCTCAAATAAAAATAGCCCGAGTAAAACCATTGCATCACAATAGTCAAACTCAAGGCTATTCAGAATAATACAGCTTGATTATTTCTCGACAGGCTTCTCTTTGGCAATAATGCGCACTTTTTCAATTTTGTGCCCATCCATTGTCACCACTTCAAAGCGATAGCCATCAACTTCAACTGTATCCCCATTTTCAGGTAAACGACCGAGGTGGAACAAGATATAGCCTGACAAAGTTGAATATTCCTCACTTTCATCCACTAAGTCTTTGCCCAATAACAAAGACACATGGCGAATGTCAGTTGAACCTTCCAGCAACATCGAACCATCATCAAGACTTTCTGCCGCTGCTTCTAGATCGTCTTCATCAGGGAATTCACCAGCAATCGCCTCTAATACATCAATCGGTGTTGCAATCCCTTCAATTGAACCGTATTCGTTCAGGACAATGGCCATTTGCAACGGTGCCTGACGTAACTGTTCCATGACCATTAACACTTGCGCATTTTCATGCACAATCACAGGTTCACGTAGATGTTTACTGAAATCAATCGCGCCCGTTTCAATGTATTCATTCAACACTTTATGGGTGAGTACAATACCTTCAATATTGTCCAGCTCACCACGTGCAACAATCAAACGTGAATGGGTCATTGCCATCAAACGTTCTTTTAGCTCAGCCGGATCATCATCCAGATCTAACCATTCCAACTCTGGACGTGGTGTCATCACCGACTTGACTGGACGCTCAGATAAACCAAGCACACCTTGTACCAAGACACTGTGATACACGCCATTGTCTTCATCAAAAACTTCTTTTGCGTAGGCTTGCGTCGCTAATACATCTTCAGCTTCATTGCTCTGGCTTTCATTGCCATTGCCTTTATTGCCTAACATACGCAACACGGCTGAAGCGGTGCGATAACGTAAATCTGTTGTCGTCACCATCTTCTCTTGGTTACGACGCATGGTCTGATTGACTACTTCAACCAACACAGAGAAACCGATCGCTGCGTATAAGTAGCCTTTTGGAATATGGAAACCAAAACCTTCCACCACCAATGAGAAACCGATCATCATCAGGAAGCCAAGACACAGGATCACTACTGTTGGATGCTTATTGACGAAATCCATCAGTGGTTTTGATGCCCAAAGCATGATACCAACAGCAATAATCATTGCCAGCATCATTACACTTTGATGCTTCACCATACCGACAGCCGTGATCACACTATCTAAAGAAAAGACGGCATCCAAAACTACAATCTGAACAATAACCATCCAAAAAGTAGCATGTACTGGGCTTTCTTCTTTCAGCGCTTGCTTACCTTCAATCCGTTCATGCAGTTCCATGGTGCCCTTAAATAATAAGAACACACCACCAAACAGCAAAATTAGGTCACGACCAGAAAAAGGATGATCAAAAATATGAAACAGTGGTTCAGTTAGTGTCACCACCCATGCAATTGCCGCAAGCAATCCCAAACGCATCAGTAAGGCGAGAATCAAACCAACTCTACGAGCAGCGTTACGTTGTTCAGGCGGTAGTTTTTCTGCCAAAATTGCAATAAAAACAAGGTTATCGATACCTAGTACAATTTCGAGCACCACCAATGTTGCTAAACCAACCCATGCAGCGGGGTCAGACATCCATTCCAGAATCATTGACGTGACTCCTCTGCAAAATCAGCAATATTGTTATGAAGTTGAATTTTTAAAAGGTCGGCACGATGAGCCAAAACATTTTTTGTAGGAAATAAGAACAATGCGGAGCGACAACAACCACTACTCATAGAGGGACATAAATTAATAAAAGGATTTTCAGTATAGGCAAGATTTAACTGAAATTCATCTTTTTTATGTTGATGTTGTTTGCAAATTCTTTCTAAGCGTTACAAAACAGCTTTGTATGTAAAATGTGCATAAAACTGTCATAAACCTCAATTAGCCTAGACAAGCACAACGAAAATGATAAGGTGAAAATAAACGAATGAATAGTGTTCTAATAATGACTGAAAAGAAAAGCATTACCCCTACTCCCATAAAAACCACTCAATCTCTCATTGCCCTTTATTGCGGCTCACGTACCGGCAACAAACCCATCTATCGTGATAAGGCCATCGAACTGGCCCAGCATATTGCTACTCAAGGTTTTGGTATTGTTTATGGCGGCGCCAGCATTGGTCTGATGGGACAAGTCGCCGATACTGTCCTTGAACATAGCGGTGAAGTCGTGGGTGTCATTCCCGAGTTCATGCTGGACTATGAGATTGCCCATCATCGATTGACTGAGCTACACATTGTTCAGACCATGCATGAGCGTAAGGCACTTATGGCTGAACGTGCCAGCGCATTTATTGCTTTACCAGGTGGTTTAGGCACTTTTGAAGAAATTCTGGAAATTGCGACATGGGGACAACTCAACCAGCACCAGAAACCCATGATTATCTATAACGTTAACCGTTTTTACGATGCACTGATTACCCAACTAGATCATGCCGTTGAAGAAGGCTTTTTACCGCCTCAGCATCGTGCCAAAGTGATTGTTTGTGAAACGCTTGAACACATTTCAAGCGTCATTAAAAACTTGAATGCACCTAGCCATATCGAAGTTTAAGAATTCAATATAAAAAAGCGGATCGATTTGATCCGCTTTTTTTGGGTTAGCGTTTAGTGCACATTGACTTGATACACTGCGGTGGAACCACTCACTTCATTCCCCACCACAAGCAATGGCTTACCATTTGGTGAATCTTTTGCAGCAATAAAGATCAGACCTTCTGGCCCTAAATCGCCCTGTTTTGCAGTCTCGGTTTCAGTAAAATTACGCGTAGTAAAATATTCAATAAATTTCGGTTTATTAGGCGTGCTAATGTCATAGACCATTATGCCACTCATTCGCTCTAACCCAATAAAGGCAAAGGTTTTTTGACCAATGGTACCGACAGTAATCCCTTCTGGTTCAGGCCCTTTATTATCACTACGATCATCAAAAGCAACTGCTTCATGGTTACTATTAAAATAATCAGGAAACAACTCAGCCGTTTTCTTTTCAAACTCGCTACCCGAATCCCAGACCAATTGCCCTTGAGTATTCCAGATACTGAATGAACGTGCGCCATATGCATAAAGCTTGTCATAAGTCAGCAGACCATTGGCATCCAGTTTCGGAGAACCATCCGCATTGGTCTGATAACCCATATTCCATGCAATATTCAGGCGACCTAATTGCGCATCATCACGGCATCCACCTGCACCTGTTTCTGTGGCACCACAATAGGCAAAAGTGACTGGATTGAGTTTGGCGCCTTTCACGCCGACTGCCAGCTTTTGCAGATGCGCAGGATAGTCGCCTCCTGTATTGAAGCCCTTACTGTTAAATAAATGCTTCATCCGAATATTTTCAACAAAACCTTGACGGGTATCACCCGCATAATATGCTTTGGAATCTTTTAACCATTCACGACTATCGCCTTCATTGGCGGTCACCAAATAGGTTTGACCATTGGCTTGATAATTGGCAATCGAGTCAGGTTGATACATCCCTACTAAGCCAGCCCATGTTTTGATATCAATTTTCTTGTCCTTATCACTGACATCCAGCTCATTTCCCACAACACCGTGGTCTTTATAGCCCAATGGATAAATATCAGTGATCTTCTGCTGAGCAATATCAATCCGTGCAATGGCATTATTTTCTTGTAAGGTGACCCATGCAGTTTTGCTGTCCGCCGAAATCGTAATATATTCAGGCTCCAAGTCTTGAGCGACACTCGCATTTGGCCCAAAAATACGTACTCCTTTCGCCAATAGGTCAGTTTTTTGTGTGTTCCATGCTTTGAAATCTGCCACACTAGCTTTGGGTTGCTTGATATTACTAATATCAATAATGCTGACAGAGCCCTCTGGATCAACTGAATAATCATCATTCGGCTCACCTTCGTTAGCCACCAAAACGGTTTTACCATCAGGGCTAAAGGTCAGCATATCGGGTAAAGCTCCCACACTGACTTTGCTGATAAAGCTTAAGTCTTTGGCATTAAAAAATACCACGATTCCCGTATCCGTTTTCTGCTCAGCCTGAACCGCAAGTGCAACAATGCCATTTTTCACCGCAACACTATTCACTTCCGAATTGGCTAGATAAGTGCGTGCAGATAGCTCAGCAATATGTATTGGTTTTTCAGGTTTAGATGCATCTAATACATCAACCAGACCCTTTTGTGCGTTGACAACAAATAGACGTTTGGTCTCAGCATCATAGGCTGGAATTTCAGCCGCACTTTGGGCAAAAATATTGGTTTCGTAGCGCCCCAACAAACTCAGCTTAATTGTTTCTGGTGTCGGTTCAACGATTTCTGGTGTTGGCATTGAGTTGTCGTTATCATCATTACACGCCACTAACCCCACTGACAGTAACGCTGTCAATAAAACTGAAATTTTAAATTTCATGATCAAATTCCATACAATTTATTTTGTATGGCTAATCTAGTATCAGGTGATGCAAATTCGATGACATTTTAATGTCAGTTTCATGACCGCTATTTGACAATTCTTGTCTTTATTTCACGCCTATTTGCATTAAACTAAAGCTGAATTTTTACTCATCAAGGCTCATGACAACCACAACACATCAAGCAGTCCAGCCCGAATTTCGATTATTGGTCCTTCTGGTTTCCATTGGCTTTTTTATGCAGGCACTGGACACCACGATCGTCAATACCGCGATTCCAGCAATGGCTGTTCAGCTCAATGAAAATCCCTTGCAAATGCACGGCGTTATTGTGGCCTATGTGTTGTCCGTTGCAGCTTGTATCCCCCTGAGTGGCTGGCTGGCTGACCGTTTCGGAATTCGGAATATCTATCTCAGTTCCATGGTGATTTTTAGCTTGGCGTCACTGGGATGCGGCTTATCGCAAAACCTAGAGCAATTGTTGTTTTTCCGCGTGATTCAAGGTATCGGTGGCGCACTGCTCATGCCTGTAGGACGCTTGGCCCTGTTAAAGCTGATTCCACGCTCACAATTCCTTTCTGCCATGAGCCTGATGAGTCTTGCCGGATTGGTGGGTCCTTTAATGGGCCCGACTTTAGGGGGCTGGCTGGTCGAAGTCACCACGTGGCACTGGATTTTCCTCATAAATATTCCAATGGGTATTTTGGGTATGATCATGACCCTTAAAGTCATGCCTAACCAGAAAGAACCGACGGTAAAATCGTTTGATTTGAGCGGTTTTATCTTATTGATGGTGGCAATGGTCGGATTCGCTTTGGGAATCGAAAATATCGCAGCACCACAATATCCACGTTTGGTGAGTCTCGGTTTATTAACGACTGGAATGATTGCTGCGGTGGGATATGCCTATCATGCCCATAACCATCAGAACGCGCTATTTCATGGGCGATTATTTCGCTACAAGATTTTCTCAATCGGGGTGCTAGGTAATTTCTTTGCCCGTTTGGGTAGTAATGCGATTCCGTTTATTTTACCGCTCATGCTACAGGTCGCATTTGGTTTTGAACCCTTCATCACAGGCTTGATGATGATTCCAATGGTACTAGGTTCATTATTTTCCAAGCCCATTGTACGTCCCTTGATTCAACGGGTCGGATATCGCCGTTTCCTGCTGACCAATACCGTTTTAGTCGGTCTATGTATCGCCAGTTTTTCCCTAATGACGGCGGCAACGCCCCTGTGGCTAAAAATCTTGCATCTCTTTATTTTTGGTACACTGAATTCACTCCAGTTTGTCGGTATGAATACCTTAACTTTAAAAGACTTACCTCAACAGGATGCCAGCAGCGGTAACAGCTTCTTATCGATGATTATGATGCTTTCCATGAGTATTGGTGTGGCGTTGGCAGGTACTTTGATTAATGTCTTTGGACAATATTTCTCGACTGCATCCATTAGCACCGCATTCCATGCCACCTTAATTGCTTTGGGTTGTATTAATATCCTGACCGCATGGGTATTTTGGCAGATTCCCAAAGAAACCACCGAATAAAGGCTTTGTGATTAAAACCAATTAAAAATAATAAGGAAAATATTCAATGATTATTCCCCAGTACTGGGCTGAAGCCAAAATAAAAACCAGCATTGCAGGACGTCCTTACACCCTTAAGCGTTTTGGATGGTCTAATCAAAGCGCTGAGGCAGCACAAGGCCATGCGGAACAACGTGTTGCCGAGGCAATTGAGAAAATCAAATCTGGCGAACATATTCGTCGAATTGAGCACAAAGTCCCTTATAACGGTGCCGAAGGTCTTCCCATTCGTGAAGAAATTATTGCTCAGCATGATGATGTAATTATTACGCGAAATAGCTATGGCGCCTTGTGTTTAAATACACCTGATGTTCTTTTTGCTGATATCGACTTTGCAGAGTCCTCTCATTTGACTGTTCATTTTGCTGCTTTTTTCTTGCTATTGTTACTTTCAATCGCTGTCGCTGCTTATTTTATGTCATGGATGGTCTTGGTTATTGGACTGATTATTTCATTCCTATTCACCCGTGTTTTTGCCAAAAGCTTATCCAGACTGCAACAACGTTTTACAACGACACCTGAACAGCGCTCACTCGCCTTGATCCGAAATTTTTCTCAACAGCATCCTCACTGGCATTTGCGTGTTTACCGCACGCCTAAGGGTTACCGTATTCTGGCAATGCATCAGACTTTTGAAGCCAATGGAAAGGATGCTCAATTACTGTTTAATGCCATTCAGGCTGATCCTAACTATGTACGAATGTGTAAAAACCAGAACTGTTTTCGGGCCCGAATTAGTCCAAAACCGTGGCGTATTGGAATGAACAGACTGCGTCTCGGGGTATGGCCTGTGGATCCTCAAGGTTTAACAATCAGAGAAGCTTGGGTGCGTGATTATCAGCAACGTGCAGAACCTTATGCTTCCTGTAGATTTGTGGAACAATTTGGTAGTCAGATGGTCAATGCCAAGGCGAAACGGGTACAATCACTACATGATCAATACTGCAAATCCAGCACTCATCTCGACCTCGCATAATCATTGATAATATGGCAAAGAAACCCGTAGCTTCTTCCTTCTCTCAACACTATCCGACCTATGCCAGTGTCGGTTTAGCTGTCATGCTGGGTGTGGTGAGTTATTTCGGACTGTTCTACCAACAGAAAGCTGCTGCGCAAGACTATGCTATTCGTGGTTTTGACGTTTCACATCATCAAGGTGAGATTAACTGGAAAAAAATCTCTCCGATGCAGTATCAATTCGTCTATCTCAAAGCCACCGAAGGTGGTGATTTTCGTGATAGTAATTTTCAGCAAAACTGGCTCAAGGCCCGTGAACAAGGCTTACATGTCGGTGCCTATCATTTCTATCGTCTGTGTCGTGATGGCAAGGTACAAGCTGAAAACTTTATCGCGACCGTACCTAAAAAAGCGGATGCCCTACCGCCTGCCATTGATCTTGAGTATGACAGTAATTGCATTAACACCTATACCAAAGAACAATTACTGAAAGAAATTCAGGTCATGCACGACCAACTACACAAGCATTATGGCAAACAGCCAATCTTTTATATCTCGAAAAGCTTCTACCATATTGTATTGATGGGGAATTTCACTGAAACGCCGCTTTGGGTTAGAGATTATGACGGCAAACCTGAGCTCAAAGATGGCCGCCAATGGACGTTCTGGCAACATAGCAGTCAGGGAAAAATTGCAGGTATTCCTAAAGCTGTGGATTTAAATGTTTATGCCGAATCGCCTAAACAATGGCGGATTTTTCTGAAACAGCAAGGCATTCAAGATGCCAAATGAATTACGAAAAATTATCCATATCGACATGGATGCCTTTTATGCATCAGTCGAGCTGAGAGAACGCCCTGATCTCAAAGATTTACCTGTCGTGGTATCTTCACACCATCCGCGTGCCGTCATTGCTGCCGCCTCCTATCCTGCCCGTGTCTTTGGGCTTCGCTCTGCCATGTCGATGGGACAAGCCAGAAAACTCTGCCCACACGTGGTGGTGATTGAACCAAACTTTGAAAAATATCGTGAGGTTTCAGCCCAAATCCATCATATTTTTCAGCAATATACACCTTTGATTGAACCTTTATCTTTAGATGAAGCCTATCTGGATGTGACTGAAAATCTAAAGAATATTCCAAGTGCGACCGAAGTGGCAGCACAAATCCGTGCCGATATTTTTGCAACCACAGGACTGACGGCTTCTGCGGGTGTGGCACCCAACAAGTTTCTGGCAAAAATCGCATCAGACTGGAATAAACCCAATGGCTTATTTGTGATTAAACCACATCATGTATTGAAATTTATTCAGGATTTAGCCTTAAACAAAATTCCTGGTGTCGGTAAAGTTACTCAGGAAAGATTAAGCCAGCTCAATTTACATACACTGGGTGATCTGCAAAAAATCGAAGAGAATGTCCTGATCCATCATTTTGGGAAATACGGCAAACAGCTCTATTTATATGCTCAGGGAATTGACCATCGACCTGTGAAAGCGGAACGCGAACGCCAGCAAATTTCCAAGGAAATTACCTTTGATGATGACTATACGCTCGAACAATGTCGCCATGCATGGCAACCTCTTGCTGAGCAAGTTTGGCGGAGTCTGAATAAAAAACAACTGACCGCACGCGGGGTCAATGTAAAACTTAAACTCAAGAATTTTCAGGTTTTGCAGCACAGTAAAAGCTTTAAACAGGCCTTACAATCACAACAGGATTTAGGGCAAGTGGTTTTACAGTTACTTAATGAAATGCATATCGATCCAGCGTTTCAATTCCGTCTGGTCGGGGTAGGTGTTTACCAGCTTCAAACGGCACAAGAAGAATCACAGCTTTCTTTATGGTAATGCCGATTTTTTATACAAAAGCGTGATTATTGCTCAAATTTATGTTTGCTTTTTATGCAATTTTCAGTACTCTAAACAACGCAGTAACATTATCCATGTTATGTGCCTTGCTAAAGAAAACCTCGCTTTTAGCATCTGCTCCTGTGGTTGGCGTGACGATCAAATCCGAAGATTACAGGGCACTTCCGATGTTCTTTAGTTGCTTATTTTTCCAATCAAAATTCCTCATCTTCAGTTCTCCATTTCTTCGTCACCTACTGATAATTTAATGGAAATAGAAACTTTTTTAGCCTGATTTATACAAAATTACACTGCTGTTCAATCGCATCAAGTACAATCCTGTCAGTATATAATTGATTAAGGAATAGCTATGTCTGTGCAACGACTTCATGTCACTTCACGTTTTTGCGAAGTCGCAATTTCAGGAAATCTTGTTCATCTCGCAGGCCAATTGGCAGATGACACCAGTGTCGACGTAAGTGCACAAACACAGCAAACTTTAGATAATATTGATCGTTTTCTGGCAGATGCGGGTACAGACAAGACTCATATTTTATCGATTACGATCTTTTTAAAAGATATCGAACGAGATTATGCAGCCATGAATGCCGTATGGGATGCGTGGATTGCTGAGGGACATCCCCCAGCACGTACCTGTGTAGAATCTAAACTCTATGCACCTGATGTTTTGGTTGAAATGACAGTAACCGCTGTTCGCCCTGATTAATACGATTTCACGGCGAATTCATTGTATTTCATCATCCGCTCCATCTTAGGCATTGAGGTTGATGTCACTGTGGTGGGAATTGTCATCGGTTCAAACAAATCCGGCACCAGATCTTCTCTCAATTCCTGCTCGGTCGGAATGCTGCTATAGCGCAATACGCGATAGCCTGCTAACTCAAGCAAACTGTCCTGATAATGTTTCTGATGCAGACGATTCACATAAGACTCGTCTGCAATCTCAATAATCGCAAGTACTTGATGTTGTTGGTCTAGCACCACGAAATCAGCCACTAAACCTTGATATTTACGGCGCGTATGCGCAAATTTAGTTGTTAATAAAGCGTCAAAAGACACGTGTGCCAATACCGTATGACGCGGTAAAACGGCTTGTAAACGCATTAAGGTAATCTGCTCGGCAATATTTAAAATACCGCGGCGTTTTAATGGACTATCTTGGCGCCTGTTTTGTTGTAGGCGGCGAAGTGCGAGTGCTGTGATCAACAGCAACCCAACTATTGTTATGAAATAATACATTACTAACCAATCCCTTTAGATTTTTTATAATCATTTTTGGCTTTAAGCCAATTTTTTTAATCAATAACAGCGATAGCAAATTCATTTTGCAGTGCAAACTTAAGTTTTTTAATCGTGTTTTCCCAGACGACCAAAGTCGTAACTGCCCTCTGCTCTTTATTTATAATCATTACGCTTTGATTATTCAAGTCGTTATTGTCAGTTTATGTTTCGGATACAGCACATTTTATGGTCAAATTATAAACATTTGCCTAATATGTAAATAAAAAAGGCATGAAATATCATGCCTTTTTTACCATCAAATTAACGATGGGCTTTTGCTTTAGACTTTGGCTTGCCCGAAAAAGGTCTCTTCTCACCTGTTTCACGCGGTGGTAAACCATTGTGCTGGGTTAATACCTGACCTTTTTGCGGATGTTTCTGACCCGACTGTGAACGAGATTGTCCTTGGCCGCGTTTTGCAGAATCTCCTGCAACACTCGAGTTCTTTTTACGGGCAGACTTATATTCACCTTCAGCCGTACCTTGTGGCTGATAAGTCGGAATCAAATGCTGTTTTGAATTTCCGATTAAATCTACACGCCCCATATCTTTCAAGGCTTCACGTAATAAAGGCCAGTTATTTGGATCATGGTAACGCAAGAATGCTTTGTGTAAGCGACGACGTTTTTCACCTTTAACAATATCCACATTTTCCGTATAACGCGCCACTTTAGACAATGGATTTTTGCCCGAGTAATACATTGTGGTCGCGGTTGCCATTGGTGATGGATAGAAGGTCTGTACCTGATCGGCACGGAAACCGTTCTTCTTCAACCAGATCGCCAGATTCATCATGTCGTAATCGGTTGTACCCGGATGCGCAGCAATAAAGTACGGAATTAAATATTGTTCCTTACCTGCTTCCTTACTGAAACGCTCAAACATCTGTTTAAAGCGGTCATAAGTGCCGATACCAGGCTTCATCATCTTCGATAATGGGCCATTTTCGGTATGCTCAGGCGCAATTTTCAGATAACCGCCGACATGGTGCTGAACCAGCTCTTTCACATATTCAGGGTTTAATACCGCAAGGTCATAACGCAGACCTGAACCAATCAGAATCTTCTTCACACCCTTGATGTCACGCGCCTTACGATAAAGCTGAACCAACGGTGCATGATCGGTATGCAGGTTTTGACACACCCCAGGGTAAACACAAGATGGTTTACGGCAATTCTTT
This sequence comes from Acinetobacter sp. YK3, assembly GCF_001729365.1. NCBI lineage: Bacteria > Pseudomonadati > Pseudomonadota > Gammaproteobacteria > Moraxellales > Moraxellaceae > Acinetobacter > Acinetobacter sp. YK3. Next base: position 8,140 of record NZ_LZPJ01000099.1, on the reverse strand, counting down.
TCAATCTCAGGATCATTACAGTGCAAACGATACATGTTTGCAGTTGGGCCACCCAAGTCTGAAATAATGCCAGTGAAATTTGGTGCGGTATCACGGATTTTTTCAATTTCACGCAGAATTGAATCTTCTGAACGGTTTTGAATAATACGACCTTCATGTTCTGTAATCGAACAGAAAGTACAACCGCCGAAGCAGCCACGCATGATATTCACAGAGAATTTGATCATATCAAATGCAGGGAAACGCGCATTGTCATAAGCAGGATGCGGTAAACGTGCATAAGGTAAATCAAAAACGTAGTCCATTTCCTCAGTAGTTAAAGGAATTGGTGGTGGGTTGATCCAGACATCACGTTCGCCATGACGTTGTACCAAGGCACGGGCATTACCCGGATTGGTTTCAAGATGCAAAATACGGTTGGCATGTGCATACAGAACCTGATCATTGGCGACTTCTTCATAAGAAGGCAAACGGATCACAGCAAGTTCACGTGGCGGTAATTTATGTTTTATCGCTTTTGAAGGTGCTGGTTTAAGCTGTACGATCTGGGTATCTGGATCGAGGTTATCGCCTTCACGGACAATCGGATTGGCAACGATTTCTTTCTGGAAATTCTGGTATTGAGCCAGTGAGTTGCCTTTTTCTTTTTCAACTTCACAGCCGTCAATATCTTCAGTCATCACATAAGGGTTGATGATCTGATCAACACGGCCAATCGTATCGACATCGTTACTTGCGATCTCAACGAATTTAGCTTTCGATTGTTTGTTATGTTTATTAATAATAAATGCGGTACCGCGAACATCGGTAATTTCGTGAACTTTTTCACCTTTGGCTAAACGATGCATCACGTCAATAATGGCACGTTCACCATTCCCATACATCAATAAATCAGCCTTCGAATCCATCAAGATAGAACGACGGACTTTATCTGACCAGTAATCGTAATGTGCGATACGACGTAAGCTGCCTTCAATCCCGCCAAGCAAGACAGGCACATCAGGGAAAGCTTCACGACAACGCTGGCAATACACCGTTGCTGCACGGTCTGGACGCTTGTTTGGTTCATTATTTGGTGAATATGCATCATCAGAACGGATTTTACGATCTGCCGTATAACGGTTAATCATCGAATCCATATTTCCAGCGGTCACACCCCACGCAATGGTCGGTTTGCCTAAAACACGGAAACTCTCGACATTGGTCCAGTCTGGCTGAGCAATGATGCCGACACGAAAGCCTTGTGCTTCAAGCACACGCCCAATTACACCCGATACAAATGAAGGGTGGTCAATATAGGCATCCCCACACACCAAGATAAAGTCACATGCATCCCAGCCGAGCAGATCCATTTCTTCTCGTGACATCGGCAAAAATGGTGCGGGTTCAAAACACGACGCCCAATATTTGTCGTAATCAAACAGCGCTTTTGGCGCGGTCTGCGTGGTATAGGCAGTAGACATAGCTTGCGAATCTCGGCTAGCAGATGGAGGAGAGACATCTAAAGATGAAAGCCGATCATTTTAACATGAATTTCATTCATTTTCCCTGTTTATAAAATATTCAAGAACAAGGAGATAACAAATTATCTGTATAAAGTTTAAACAAACCTAATCCAGATTAATCTATTTGCGGAACTTTACGCAATTTCAATGCTAAAACCAGTCCTACCATTAAAAACACCACAACCATGCAAGTGATGCCCGTCCAGCCAAAGTTTTCCCAGACCAATCCACCGCTACTGCCCAAAAAACTTGAACCGATGTAATAGCAGAGTAAATACAGCGAAGACGCTACTGCACGGTATTGCACAGCCTGCACCGAGACCCAGCTACTTGCGGTGGAGTGCGCAGCAAAAAATGAAAAAGTAAAAATAATCAGTCCGAGCAGAATCGTCCAGAGAGAAGAAATTAAAGTAATCAGTAACCCTAGCATCATCGTCAATAACAAGACTGGCAATACCTTATCGCGACCATATTTAAAGCCCCATTGCGCAGCTTTAGGTGAACTGTAAATTCCTGCCAGATAAGCAATCGAAATCAGGCCAATCCATGTTTGTGAAAGATTGAAAGGTGCTTCCAGCAAGTGATAACTAATATAGTTAAATACGGTCACTAGACAGCCCATTAAAATAAATCCTTGGGCAAATAAAATACGTAATTTTGGATCTTTTAAATTCTGCTCAAAAGCTGCCTTAAAACGGGAAAAGCGAAATGGATAGGGTTTGAAATGCTGTGATTTTGGTAATAACAGATAAAATAGACAGGCGATAATGAAATTGATCAAACCAATCGCATAGGTCGCTGCTTGCCAAGAGATAAAATCAACCAACACCCCTGCAATTAAACGCCCGCCCATGCCACCAATCGCAGTACCTGAAATATATAGCCCCATCGCAAAACCAATATCTTTTTGCGCAATTTCTTCACCTATATAGGTCATCGCTACCGCAGCAACGCCACTAACAGCCAAACCAATAAAAACACGGGTGGTCAGGAAAATTTCCCAAACAGGAAAAGAAGCGCTCACCAGCAATAAAATTGAGACCAAGAATAAGGCAAAGACCATAATCGGCTTACGGCCAAAACGATCAGAAATAAAACCGGTGAATAGCAGACCAATCGCAAGCGCAACGGTTGAAAAAGATAACGGGAAACTACTGTGCGTGGGTGTCACATGAAAGAATTCTGCAAAAATTGGCATCATTGGCTGGACACAGTACAACGATGAAAATGACGCAAAACCGGCAAAGAACAAGGACCATAAAATCGCAGTAAACGATTTTGAACCATACTCGATATGGGTTGGGCGCAACACTGATTCAGACATGAGGACTCCTTATGCCCAATCAGTATACGCCTTCAGCCAAAATGCGGAATGATCATTTCGGCGATTTTTACCTATTGTTTAAAATAATGCTTTGGGTAAACGAATCTGGATAATTTCATTATCATCAGCTTCTTTGGCATTGCGTCCCGATGAACCAGGGAAATTATTGTCATTCAATACGGTCAGGGTCGTACCATTTTCAATAATCACATCTTCAATGGTCTCAAACGGGAAAGCAAAAACTTTACCTGTACCAATATCCCCTGCTCGCGCTGTGCCGTATAGCGCATCTGGGTTGGCAAGTTTCATCAAGTCGACCAGATCTTCACGCGCTACCGTTTGTTTCGGTTCATTGAACTTAATCCGAATCAGCTTTTTATGTCCGCCGAGATTATTCTGGCTAGCATCACGCTCAATGATAATGCCTTCTCTGTCATTAAAGAGCTGAAAATCACCAATGTTGGTGGCTTTACTGTCCAGTTCAAACCAATAATAAAGACCTGTATAAGCTTTTTTCTGAATATCAAATTGGGAAATTAACAAGCGTCCAGTTGAATCATTGAGCAATGGCTTTTCCAGTAATGGATATAAATACTTGCCATCTGGTGAAATTGCCATCCCCTCGAAACCACTACTCCGTCCAACCAATGGCTCAACATAATTGATATTGGCTTTGTTGAGCTGGTTTTGTGGTGAACGTAATTCTTGTGTCGGATTCAATGGATTCGGCAATCCAATCGGCGGATCTAACAACACACCATCTGCCGAGAAATGCAGCAGATAAGGGCCAAACTCATCGCCAATCCAGTACGTTCCATCTGCGGCACGTTGCATAGATTCTGGATCAAAATCTGCCCCAGTCAATAAACGGTCAGTGGTATTGCCATTGATGATTTCAAAAGGAATCAACTTATTCGGATCACGTAACTGAATAAAACCTTGCACAGCCACTTGCCCTGTGCCTTTACTCTTGGTTTTAAAGTCTGCTTTGATTTTATAAATACGCAATAAGAAATCGGCTGAATTGTCTTGCGTGCCGAAACCATTGTCTGCCATCGCCATATAACTGCCATCATCATTTTTTAAAGCAGCGGAAAACCCTTGTACGGGTTGCCCTTTAAATGGTGGATAAATCCCGTTGGCACCGTTCACGGCTTTACCTGAGTCAGGGCCAGCTGCATAAGTTTCTACAGAAAGTTTGGCAAAAGAAACTAAAGTAGGCTCGGTCACTTTTTCTGTGGGTGTGGTCTGATCTTGCTTATTATCATCATTACAGGCAACCAGCCCAAAAGCTGTGCAGCACATCACAGCCAATAAGGTTTTCTTGTTCATCATTTTATTCGTTTGGTAAAAAAATCATGCAAATTTAAGCAAGCTTTGATGAAGTTTTTACTGCAATAGCATGAATTCTTTATGGCGGAAAGATGACAACTCATCCAAAACAAGCGCCAACCGAAAACTAATGTAAGTTAAAACGTACAATACTTGGGGTGATTGGCGAATATACACATTGTGCGCTATCCACTAATATTTGAAGCATAGAGAGAGACAGGATGTCTCATTCAGAAGAATAAGAACACAGGATGTGGTCGTTGACAGGAGTTGGCGGCAAGAAACCAAATATGAAAAGCCTCGATAGGATGTCGGGGCTTTTTTATTGTCCTAGCATTTTTCTTAAGACATAAAACTAAACGATTTAACTTACTATTCTGCATTGACTCTCAACGACTTGCTACCTACTATCCGCATGTTTTATATATGATGGTCAGTCTTTTTTTACGATGATAATTTACAACAAATTTTGCTTTTCTCGGTTTCAAATTACTTTTGTCAAATTGAGTATCATCCTTTTCAGTACCTATTTAACCGTTGCATGTACCAGTACCCAAAGCCCTTCGGTACGCCAATCTCAACAGTTTGCAACGGGCATTCAGAACGCTTATTCCGTTCCGCCCACCACTGCGAATCGCGTTGCCCCCATCATTCTAAAAACAGCGGAAAAACATAATATTTCACCCCATTTATTAGCTGCACTGATTCGTCAGGAATCTAGCTATAGAACTTTTGCACGATCTTCTGCTGATGCAGTTGGCTTAACGCAAGTTCGTCCAAAATTCTGGCAGCAATTTTGCCCAGGCGACCTGTATGATGAACACGTCAATATTAATTGTGGCGCCTATATTTTAGCGAATTACTATCAATCAACTGGAGACTGGGCAAAAGCCTTGGGTTATTACAATGTTGGACCGACAGGCTATCGAAGAAGCCCATATATGCGCCAACAAGCTGAACGTTATGCCAGCTCAGTCAAACGACATGAACAATCATTGAAAGAAGCTTTATAAAATTTGTCAGTAAAAACCTACATCGGTTGGGATGATTGGCGAATATCCAGTTCGTTTTCCATTCATTAATATATGAATCATACAGAGACAGGATGTCTCATTCAGAAGAATAAGAACACAGGATGTGGTCGTTGACAGGAGTTGGCGGCAAGAAACCAAATATGAAAAGCCTCAACAGGACGTTGGGGCTTTTTTATATGGCTTTTAAAAGAATAAATACGGTAAAACAACTGCTATTGACTCACCCAAACCGAGTGCATACCATCCTAATAATTTTATTTTGTCTCGGGTCTTGGTTTTGCAAATCGTCTCTACATCATCGAATCAAGGTATTGCTTCTAACGCACTCGGCTCAATATTTTTAAAGCTTAGTCTTATCATCATCGCGGTGAGTCTTTCTGCGTGTAGCAGCTTAAGTGGATCATTTGCAAATCGCTCGAACCAGCTCTCGTCTGGTTTACAAAATGCCTATTCTGTTTCCCCAAACACGGCAAATCGTTTATCACCCATGATTATCCAGAGTGCTGAACGTTACGATGTTTCGCCAACTTTACTGGCTGCCCTGATTCGTCAGGAATCCAATTACAATAGCGCTGCCCGCTCACCAACGGGTGCAATTGGGTTAACACAAATCATTTCCAGTCATTGGCGCCAGTCTTGTCCAGGCGATCTTTATGATGAAAATGTCAATATTAACTGTGGTGCACATGTCCTCTCAACCTACTATCGATCAGCGGGTAGCTGGTCTAAAGCTGTAGCTTATTACAATGTCGGCCCTACAGGATATCAACGTAGTTTCTGGACGCGCCATAAAGGGAAAAAGTACGCTCGCTCGGTTAAACATCACGAAAAAACGTTAAAGAAAGCACTTTAAAAACAATGAAAAATAAAAAACCATGCGTGTATAGCATGGTTTTTTTATTGGCTAAATAATGGAATTAAGCTTCCTCAAATAAACCTTCAAATAAAACTGAAGATAAATAACGCTCTCCACTATCAGGCAAGATCACCACAATGGTTTTGCCTGCATTTTCAGGACGCTCTGCAATCTGCGCTGCTGCGGCTAATGCTGCGCCACTCGAAATACCGACCAAGATCCCTTCTTGAGTTGCACATTTTCTTGCCCATTCAATTGCATCGGCACTATTCACTGGTAACACTTCATCGACCAAATCCAAGTCCAGATTCTTAGGAATAAAGTTTGCGCCAATGCCCTGAATTTTATGTGGTGCAGGTGTAATGGTCTCGCCACGTTTGGTTTGGGTAATAATTGGTGATTCAGCAGGTTCAACTGCAACTGAATAAAGTGGTTTATTCTGAACCTGCTCAAAATAACGTGAAATCCCAGTAATGGTACCACCCGTACCCACACCTGCTACTAGAATATCCACTTGACCATTAGTTGCCTGCCAGATTTCAGGACCAGTAGTGTCTGTATGAATTTGTGGATTCGCTGGATTTTCAAATTGTTGCGGTAAGAAATATTGTTCTGGATTTTCAGTAGCTAAACGAACAGCCTCATCTACCGCACCTTTCATCCCTTTTGCCGGATCCGTCAGTACTAGATTTGCACCTAATGCTTTTAATACTTTTCGACGTTCCAAACTCATACTTGCAGGCATGGTCAGGGTAATAGGATAACCTTTTGCCGCTGCCACAAATGCTAAAGCAATCCCTGTATTACCACTGGTCGGTTCAACAATATGCATGCCAGCTTTCAGTACACCGCGTTTTTCCGCATCCGCAATCAAAGCAGCACCAATACGACACTTCACTGAAAATGCAGGATTACGGCTTTCAACCTTTGCTAAGACAGTTGCACCCGTTTTAATAAGACGGTTGATACGCACTAAAGGTGTATTCCCAATCGCTTCCGCATTATTTGAGTAAACCGCGATACCTAAGTTAGCAGGTGTTGGAAATTGCTGATCAGTTGACATGTTATTTCCTTATTAGATTTAAAATGATTCTCAATCATTATAGGCTTGTGAATCTATGAAGAAAGTAGAAAAATACAAATTATAAAAAAGAAATATTTTTTCAAATGGTTAAATAGGACAAGTCTTAACTACTGTTCCAAAATTTGCGTTACTCTCTTTTGATAATTATTGAGAAAGTCCTTTGTTACCCGAAAATGTTCCGTTTCTTCATAGCTCACTTGTCTAATTCCCGATTCCGAAAACTGGTAAATCTTTGCATTTGGATAAGCCAGAAGAATGGGAGAATGTGTTGCAATAATAAATTGAGAGTGTGCCTGACATAAACGGTCGATTACCGATAACGTTGTCATCAACATGGTAGGAGAAAGCGCTGCCTCAGGCTCATCTAAAAGATATAATCCATTCCCTTTCAGTTTCATCGTTAAGAGTTTTAAGAAAGCCTCTCCATGAGAGCGACGATGAATATCTCCTCCATATTCAAATAGATAATCGACTTCTTTCATATAAGTTGCTACGTTATAAAAGCTTTCAGCTCGCAAAAAATAATAATCCTGAGGCTTTTTATAACTTTTTATTGTGCGTAGAGATTGATGCAAAACCGAGCTGGTCGTTGCCGTATTAAGTTGAACATTACGTGTCCCCCCTTCTTCTGAAAAGCCCAATGCTAGTGCCAGTGCTTCAAGAATGGTGGACTTTCCTGAACCATTTTCTCCAACAAAAAATGTAACTTCTGGATGAAATTCAATAGTTTCCAGATCATTCACTGCTGGAATAACATAGGGATAACTGGCCCAATCCAAGCTCTCAGGAGCTTTCAACTTTACAGATCTGATATAGGGTCTTTCTTGCATAATGCCATTAAAAATCTCTTTTCTATAGCATGCTGGATTTTGAGTAGCAATAACAGACTCATCCGACTCTTAACGTCTTGATTTGACGCTTTTGTTATTTATAAAAATTCCACACGCAAAAAACACCCCAACCTCTCTCGAGACTGGGGTGTTTCTAATTTAAAAGCTGGCGATG